>DATAPT010000155.1:0-7324 GCA_036265065.1 Candidatus Acidiferrales bacterium
CCACTATATTCACAATCTGCGGCACGGAAAGCCGCTGCGGAATTTTGCGTATCTCGTCCGCATTTTGCGGAGCCTCGACAAACGTAACATCCGCCCCCGCTTCGATGTACCGTTGAGCGCGTTCCATTGTCGATTGAAAGCCGTGCTCAGCCAGGGCATCCGTGCGCGCGATGATCAAAAAATCCTGACTTGTGCGCGCATCCACCGCCGCCTTGATTTTCCCCATCATTTCACTCGTGGAAATGACGGATTTATTCTCAAAGTGCCCGCATTTCTTTGGCATGGTCTGGTCTTCGAGCTGAATGGCATCCGCGCCGGCGCGTTCGAGTACGCGAACCGTATGCCGGACGTTCAGCGCATTGCCAAAACCTGTATCGGCATCGACCAGCACGGGGATTTTCACGGCTTCGCGAATCGCCGCTGTATGTTGGGCAATTTCACGCAGCCCGACAAATCCGAGGTCTGGCATTCCGAGAAATGTATTGGTGACGCCCGCGCCACTTACGTAAACAGCCTCAAACCCGAGATCCTCGATGATGCGCGCGGCAAGCGCGTTGGCCGCGCCCGGCACGAGCAACCCGCGACGTTCCTCCAACTTGGCGCGCAAAAGTTCCCCGGTGTCCTGAAGCAATTTGTTCCTCGCAACAATAAAATGTGCTGTAAATCTGCGCGACTACAGTACACCGACTCCTGAATTCGAATCTCGAAAAAATCAATAAGGTTTAAGTGGGATAGGCTTCAGCCTGTCCGGTTTAGATTCACACTGCGCGAAAATCAAAAGAAGACAAGCTGGACAGGCCTCGAAAAAACGCACCCTCGCTGTCATTCCGAGCGGAGCGAGGAATCTCTCTCAGATCTAATATCTAACTATGAGAAAAAAAGAGATTCCTCGCTCCGCCCGGGATGACAGAATAAGATACTTCTTCCCCAGGTTGTGTACCCTGTTCTGCCGGATGATCTACCCTTTGCCGCTGGCAGCCGCTTTTTGCACTTCTGAATACGGCTCAACAATTCCGTGCATGGGCGCGACGGTTTCCACGTTCAACTTGAGCGCCTGCACTTGCTTCACCAGATTGGCGATAAAAACCGCAGGCCGATTACCGCCCGGCGCAGGCACATCGGGAAGATCCGGAGTGTAATCGTCAGCTTCCTCCAGAATCTTTTCCTTCGGAAAATAAACGATCAGCATGCCGCCGTTATGCATGGATCCATTTTCATGGAATAGTTCGAGCGTGCGATTGCCCTCGGTCAGCTCATATTTTTCCTTCACAGGTATAAAGTTCGCTTCCTTATTTCCTTTTGCCATGTTGTCCGGAGCAAGCGTGCGCGGCGCAGCCCATGCCTTCTGATAGAAAGGCACATTCATTTCTTGCGTGATGATCGTCGCGCCCTCCGCCACGTAGGTTCGCACTCCGCCCGAGTGATCGAAGTGCGAGTGCGTGTTGATCAAATATTTGATGGGTTTGTTGGGAACCAACCGCTTGGCTTCCGCGATCACGGCAAGCGAACGCGCCTCGCCCAGCGGTCCTTCGATCACAGTTATGTATGTCGGGAATTCCACCACCATGCTGTTATGCGAACCTCCGGCGACAAACCAGATGCCGTCCGCCAGTTTTTTCGAGTCCACTTTAATCGCGGGCGGCGCGGCGCTTTTCACCGAATCCGGCACCGAAATGTTTAAGCCCGGATTGGCATTCACGCTGCTCACGTTCAATTCCAGCACCGTGGACCCGCCTTGCTTCTGCACAAAGGTCGCGGGGAATTTCACGCCGTTGAAATCTTTGTATCCCGAAAATGTATTTTCCACGAGCATGTCGCCAAGGACCGGATTGGGCAGATGAGTCTCCGTTTTCGTCACCATATCGTGCGCATCAATCATTCCTGTCACTGTGAACTTGCCCGTCTGGAATGAAATCTCCGTCCCCGCCGCCACCTTTTTTGCAGTGCCGTTATTTTCCATCGCGCCTTTCAGGAAGCCGTGCGGGGTAAGCCAGATTTGCAGCTGGCGTTCCGCCGCAGCTCCGTTTTGCGGCACGGGATTGCTGCCCGGCATATCCCAGGCGTATTGCCCGCTCACGAAATAGGCCTGCTTGTCGTCTCCCGCGAATGGCCGCCCGCCGCCCTTAACCATCGGAGTTGGTTCTGCGTGGACGATATTTTCTTTCGCCGATTTCGAACTGTAATCGATGGTTTTCGAATAACTCGTGAGGTTCGTCGCAGGCCATTGCGAATCAGGCGTCCATGCCTGCCCGAAAAAGTTAAGGTGACCCGTTCCCGAATACTGGATTGACGATATATCGCCCATTGCCTTTTGGGCGTTCTGCAAAACCGTCTTCGCGTCTTGCGCGGAGGCAGCTCCAACGCAAAGAAAAAGTAAGGCAAAGGAAATCCACAATCGTTTCGCCATAGCTCCTCCTATTTTTCAGTCCGATTGAACTTCGAATTACCGCTTTGCCGCCGATCATACGCCATGCCGCCCATCCAGAGGAAGCCAAAGGTTTTTTAGTACAGTAGTAAAGGATCGCCAGTCCGCACTGACGATATTTCGCCACTTCTAACCGAGCGCCGTTGACGCTGGCCAACGGCAAGCCTAAGATGGAGACTCCACTAGAAGTTGACGCTGGATGTTCTCTCCACTTCCATTTCGAATCGCAAAAATAGTTCTAAAACCCCTGTTTTTTCTCTTCCTT
Organism: Candidatus Acidiferrales bacterium; assembly: GCA_036265065.1. Lineage (GTDB taxonomy): Bacteria > Acidobacteriota > Terriglobia > Acidiferrales > UBA7541 > Palsa-360. The sequence continues at coordinate 2,691 of DATAPT010000155.1, forward strand.
CTCCTTGCGCCTGCCGCCCATGCCGAACAAGTCAAAAATCTGAAGCCACAAGGTTACGTAAGTGATTTCGCAGGTGTGCTGAGCGCGCAGGCGAAAGACAAGTTGACGGCGCTGTGCGCGGAAGTCGATCAGAAAGCCCATGCGCAAATTGCGATTGTGACGATTTCTTCGCTCGAGGGGCAGCCGATTGAGCAATTTTCGATCGATTTGGCCACCGCTTGGGGAATTGGACCGAAACAAAAGGACCGCGGCGTCCTGATTCTGCTCGCGCCGAACGATCACAGGGACCGAATCGAAGTGGGTTACGGCCTCGAGCCAATTTTGCCGGATGGCAAAGTCGGAGGCTTTGGACGCGAGGCAGTCCCTTTTCTGCGACAAAACGATTACAGCGACGCAGTCCTCCTCATTACGCAACGCATTGCGGCGGTGATTGCAGAAGATCAGAAAGTTACGCTCGACGCTAACCCCAATATTTCAGTGCCGCGGCCTGAATCCGATCGTGCTCCCTCTCCATTCGGAAATCTGTTCGGGATCATAATTCTGGTGATCTTCATCTTTTTCCCATTGATCGGATTTATCCTGCGTGTTCTCTTCGGCCTCGGCGGGCCGGGAGGCCCAAGGCGTGGCGGCGGAATGTGGATGGGTGGCCCCTGGTACGGCGGCGGATCGATGGGTGGCGGCGGATCCTGGGGCGGCGGGGGCGGCGGCGGTTTTGGCGGCTTCGGTGGAGGATCATTTGGAGGCGGCGGCTCGACTGGAAGTTGGTGAAATGCGCGCCGATGGGAGCAAGTGTTGATCGACCCTAAGCTCGACGAATTCGTGCGAAAGCTCAAGACCGCTGCCGCGGATAACTTGAAATCCGTGATCCTGTACGGCTCTGCGGCCACGGAAGAATTTCACGCTAAACATTCCGACTTGAATATCTTGTGCGTTGTGGCCCAGTCGGATGCCGCGCATCTGGAGGCCTTGCACGAACCTGTGCAGTGGTGGACTCGCCGCGGACAGCGGCCACCACTGGTTTTTACGCTCGAAGAACTGCGCAAGTCGGCGGACATTTTCACCATCGAATTAATGGACATGAAAATGCGCCATCGGATTTTGTTCGGCGAGAATCTCCTGGCGAATTTTTCCGTGCCGCTGCATTACCACTCCGTCCAGGTCGAGCGCGAGTTGCGAACGAATTGGCTGCGTCTCCGGCAGGCGGTTTTGGCGGCGCCGAAAAAATCCAAAGCCTATCTGGCGCTTATGGTTTCCTCGTTTTCCACGTTCGCGGCGCTGTTTCGCCATGCGCTGATCGCACTGGGCGAAACGCGCGCGGAGACCAAGCGCGAGGCCATTGAAAGAATCGCGAAATTCGCGGAAGCAGACCCCGCCGGATTTCACGCCATCCTTACCTTGCGTGAAGGAAAGTCGGGCGAGCGCGATATCGACGTCGATAAAACGCTCGATCAATATTTTGCGTTCGTCGAAGCGGTCACGGATAAGTTCGATCGGCAACTGGATGCTAAAAAGTAATTCGTATTCTTATTCAGGAGAAGGCAAATGAAAAAAGGACTGATCGCGCTGGTCGTTATCGGGTTTATTGCTCTGGTGGTTGGCGGCAAGTACGTAAGCGCGCGCAACAACATGGTCGTGAAAAGCGAATCCGTGAAATCCGCCTGGGCGCAGGTCGACGTGGTTCTCCAGCGGCGGGCCGACTTGATTCCCAATCTTGTCGAGACCGTAAAAGGCTTTGCCGCGCAGGAGCAGACAGTATTTCATGACATCGCCGCGGCGCGCTCCGCATTGCTGGGCGCGCAAACTCCCGCGGATAAAATTGCCGCGAACGGTCAGCTGGATGGCGCTATCGGACGGTTGCTCGCCATTGTCGAAAATTATCCGCAGCTCAAATCGAACGAAAATTTCCTGAGGTTGCAGGATGAACTGGCGGGCACGGAAAATCGAATCGCAGTGGAACGCAAGAGGTACAACGACACGCTGCAGGACTACAACACGTACATCGGACTTTTCCCCAATAATATTTTTGCGGGTTGGGCGGGATTCCAGCGGAATAACGCCTATTTCACGGCAACGGAAGCGTCTCGCGAAGTGCCCAAGGTGCAGTTTCCTGCGCCTACGCGCTGAGGATTAAGTAGGACAGGCTTCAGCCTGTCTTCTTTTGACTTTTGTCCCTCACCTCATCAAAAATTCAAAACAAGACAGGCTGAAGCCTGTCCCACTAAACCCTACGTCGTCGCTTGTGGTTGCGGAACCGCATTTAATTCCTGCGTAGGAGCCGGGTCGGGTGCCGGCGGCGCGGCACTCGGCTCGGACTTGAAGATAAACTTAACGCCACTCTTCGCATTTTCCGCATTGGTGCGAGGCAAATCAACCTGCTCCAGATCCACGGAATTTTGCACGCCGCTCATCAACACGTAATGCAGTTCGTCATCCACCATCCAATAATCGCGCACCGATAATATTCTGCCGCTCTTCATGTAAATGAGAACCGGCACGGCCATGCCCGAAGAGCGTTGTGAGTAGGATGAACTCGGCTCATTGGGCGTAATCCAATTTCCATTCGAATTCCCCTGATAACTTTCGTCATAGGAATTGTCCTGGGAGTTGTCCGGTTGCTGCGCGGGAGGAGCTGAATTGTAATCCGGCCCGTCATAACCAGGATCAGAGTAAATATAATTGTCGGGATAGCCGCCATAGTAACCATAGCCATAACCCAGCCCGGGACCACCCCACCACGGATCGTAGAAAAATGGATCCCAACCCAAGCCCCATCCGGGCCAGCCCCAACCCCATCCTCGCCCAAAGCCAAAGCCCCGATCAAAACCCCGGCCAAAACCAAACCGGCTAAATCTGTTCCCTCCAAATGGGACACCGAACCTGTTCGTACTACGCAACGGCTGCACCGAGCGAGAGCCATTAAAGCCGCCAGTGAATCCACGGTTGCCCATTAAGGCCGAGCCGCCAGCGAGGCGCGAGGAAGCGGAAAGCGCCGCGTTCGGGCGAAGTGTTCCCGTGGCCGCATGCGATCCTACAAAAGAATTATGCAGGGTAGAAAGCGATTGGGATTTCGGGACCATGTTTCGCGCGGCGGGAGAATTCTCCCAGACTTCGCCACCCTGTCCCGAAAAGCTTCGAACCGTGCCGCTTGGGGCTGTCCCACGATTGCCGCTAAAAGTGTGGAAGCCGCCTGAATTGCGCTGCGGACCAGCCTGCGATTGCGCACCGCCGGGCCCGCGTCCTCCGTTCGGGTTCCCACCGCCGAAGGAATGCCATCCGCCGTTTGCCGCATTCCCCGGAACCGAACCCGAGGGCGCATTTCCTAGCCGCTCATTCCCGTTTGCAAAATTACCGCCGCCAGGGCGCGAAAAATTATTTCCAGGTCGACCGGCAAAACCATTACCGAATCGCTGACCAGAAGAAGCAAAACCTCTCCCGGCTCCAAACCCGGATGGAGGGGCAAAAGAACCGCCACGAGGCGCACCACCGCCACCCGAGCGCATTCCGCCACCACCACCGTGGAACCCACCACCGCCGCCCGAGCGCATTCCGCCACCACCACCGTGAAAACCGCCGCCACCGCCGCCGTGTCCGCCTCCGCCATGTTGGGCAAAGGCAGGACCAGCGATAGAAATAAATAAAATTGCCAAGGCTGAATTAAAAATTACAGAAAAGGGTTTCATGACAAGGCTCCGCTAACACTGCCCCTAGTTGTCCGACGAGTTTTGCGGGAACTCGTTTTCTTACTTTACAACTATTAGATACTACGGGTGGGGCTTTGGTTGCGCGAATCGGGCGAGCTTGCGAATGGCGATCGCCACTCTAAACCTATCGGCAGACGAGACTTAAAATCGAATCATTCCATTCTCGTCGTATCCGATGACCACACGCCCCCCGGCAACGACAACGGGGCGGCGAATCAATTCCGGATTTTTCGCCATCAACCCGATGGCCTCACGGCGTGAGGGGGGATTGTCTTTCATCTTTTTCTTGCGGAAAACTTCACTGCGAGGATTCAAAAAGTCTTCGTGGTCGTGTTTTCCAATTAATTTGGCAAGTTCTGTGGGGGTCAGGCGGTCTTTTATAATGTCGCGGTATTTGATTCGGAATCCGCACTTTTGCAGGAAACGGCGCGCCTTCCGGCAAGTGGGGCAGTCCGATTTCTCGAACAGGTTGACGGACTTTTTAGGTTTCTTGGCGCGTGGAGCAGCCTTGCGTGCGGCGGTTTTCATTTACCACCTTTTCCGGGTTGCAATTCCCCTTAGAGTGGGACTACGTTTTACATCCCTTGCTTGCCAGTCGTTCTATTCAGGAAAGGAGTACAAGCTTCTCCAATTTAGCTACCATAAAGCTAGATTGTTACATTTCAATGAACGAATAACTCGCAGGGCTCTTGCGGGAAGTTCATCTGTCCGCCCGAGGAACATATCGATTAATTGGTTGAAGTGTGAAGCTGACCTGCGAGGTCTCGTTCTCCAATCACACTCATGAGTGTCGCCCGTCACACGTTCAATAAGTGCGAAGATGTAGTCTAAGGATGTAAGCAGAAATGATTTGCGCTGAATGATACGGGGGCGATCATGAGCAACGAACGGGGAGACCAAATCAAAGGCGTCGTATGCCTTCATTGCAGGATG
>DATAPT010000156.1:0-4408 GCA_036265065.1 Candidatus Acidiferrales bacterium
GAGATTCTCGGGAGTATTTGGCGCCGCGCCCGAGGCAATCGTATCCCTGCTCATCAAATGGGTCAGATCGGGGCCAAATTGCCCATTGGCTATGGTTCCGGAAACGGTGTGGCAGTTGATGCACGCAGTGGTTTCAAAGATTCGCTGCCCTTCGCTGGCCGCCGCGCTGGGCTGAGCCTTCTTTTTCTCCTGCTGCACCCATTGCTCGAACTGACTCGGTGAATCGACATAAACTCGCAACAGCATCTTGGCGTGCTGTATCCCGCAGTATTGGGAGCACTGTCCCACGTACACTCCAACATTGTGAGGATCGACCCACATTTTATTTTCGCGATTCGGAATTAAATCTGTTTTTCCCGAAAGTCTTGGAACCCAAAAGCTGTGATCCGTATCGGCGGAAAGTAATTTCAAAAAAGTGGGCGAAGGGCGCGATGGGTCGCTCACCGGAATATGCAACTCGTTTGCGGTGATGATCCCCAATGCAGGGTAGCGAAATTCCCACCAGTACTGGTGGCCGATCACGGTAACCTCGGTCGCACCCTTGGGCATGCGGGCATCCTGTATGGCATGGATGACGCGGGCAGTGGCCATGAACAACACGAGCACAATGAGCACGGGAATCACAGTCCAGGCGATCTCCATCTGATTGCTGCCGTAAACCTGCGGGGGCTCAGCGCCATCTTCCGAGCGTCTTTTAAACTTTATGGCCGCATACACAAGCAAACTGAAGACGATTACGAAGATAATGCCGGTGATGGCCAGGACGAACAGCGCAAGGTGATAGGACAAATCAGCTGGAGTGGACTCCGGCTTAAAAATGCTGGGAATTGCAGGGCCTTCCGCCGCGCATAAACTGGTGGCGAGAAACAACGCCGCGAGCAGGATAGCTATACCCACGGACAGCCCCAGAATTCTTCCCAACTTTCTCTCGTGCTTATGGTCTTTCATCAGGATTAAATGCACTCTCCTGAAATTTTGGGCGCGAAATTGTTTCCCCGGGCGTTTCGATTCTTGCGGGATTGATGTTTGCCATGGCTTCCATTCGTTCAATCACCGCGGAAAAATCGTAATCAGGATGATTTGCAAACTCGGCGTCGTTAATCGGAAACGCCGCTCTCACCGTGGGCATCGGGGCGCGCACGGCAAAGGCAGTTTCCAATATCAGCCGGAAATCCTTGTTCATGAGGCCAACCGCAAATTCGGGCCGGTAATCATGTTTCAGTGCTTTTGTAAGCTTGCCAACATGGGCGGGTGCAATGACCGCGGTTTTAGACAAAACATCGAATAGCCGCTGGCGATTCAGGCCCGCTTTTTCGCCGAGGACAATCGCCTCCGCAATCGCTTGCATGCCGACACCAAGCAAAGTGTTCACCACCAATTTCATCGTTGCTCCCGATCCGCTCGGTCCCAGATGGAAATGCTGCCGGCTGATCGCGGCAAAAATGGGTTTTGCGGCGCTAAAACATTCTTGATCGCCGCCGCCAAGCAAAGTCAGCAAGCCCTGCTCGGCCGCCGGAGTGCTTCCGGAAACCGGGACATCCAACACTTTCACTCGACGGTCTAGACCCAGTCTGCAAAGCTCACGCGAAGTTTCGGGATTCACGGTGCTCATCTCTATGATCAATGATCCTTCACGAATGTTTTCCAACACCCCTTCCCGTCCCGTGTAGACATTCATCACCGCAGCGTCACTCGGAAGACTCGACATAACCACATCCACGCCGGAAGCCAATTCGGCGATCGAGCCTGCGGGGATTCCGCCGCATTTTGCCAACGAGTTCACCTTGTCCGCGTTGCGATCAAATGCTGTCACACAAAATCCCTGCTTTAGCAGGCGACCGGCGATGCGCAGCCCCATGGCGCCAATGCCGATGAACCCGATTTTGGTGCGATCTTGAGCAATAGTTTTTATCTTCATTTTCCCCCATCCGTTCCAACGCCGAATGTAATGCCATCTTGTGTTAAGAAGTGGTGGTACAAAGCTTCGTCCAGGGAGAGAGGTCCAGCTCCCTTGATCATCACTGCCAGAGCGAGTGCAAGAACCAGGAGGTGGTATTCGATTCCATGACCTTTTTTTTCTCCGTACCAATTCATGAAGAACCCGAATCTTCCGTGGACGGCAATTAGTGCCACCAACATGACGATTGCGATGCCTAAGGCCGCGACTCGGCTCAGTAGTCCCACGATCAGTCCCAAGCCGCCTAAAAATTCCGCAGCAACGGATAGCACTGCTAACGGCACCGGAATATGCAAGTTATCGTGGAATATGTGCACCGTACTTCGTAGGCCCGTCCCGCCAAACCAACCCAGCGCTTTCTGTGCTCCATGAGCAAAAAAGACAACTCCCAAAACAATTCGCAAAATTGTGACGGCCCAACCTCCATCTGTGCCCAACAGCCAAGCCAGCATTTCGAAGGACCTCCACGTTTCAACCCTTGCCAAACTGGAGAGTGCATTTAAAGGTCCAGAACGGAACTCGCCCGGTCGCGCAGAGCAGGCTGCTTAAAAGCAATAGTTGCGTCATATACAAAAGGAAATGTACTTGCGCTGGCAAAAGAATTTAGTTGCGCAGGTGTCGACATATGGCCAAGTGTCAGGATGCTGGAGGCTTTCGATCGTCATAAAGTTATGCATGCTTCACGAAAAAAAACCTTTAACTGAAACAAGCTCTACCCCTTCGGCCAATTCCACTGTTGTTCCTATCTGTCGTCAGATTTTGGAAACATAGTTGCCTACTTGACTGTGAGTTTTTCTGGCGTTTTTTTGATTCGAGTCCATCGTCAAGTCCGCGTGAGAACGAAACTCGTGAAATTCATGGACACGGAAAAAATGTAATTCGCCAAATTGGATCGAGCGACTTAATTAATCACCTAATTAAAAGGAGAAATCATGGCATTAGCGACTCGCGCCCTGGGTTCCACCGGGCTCAATATCACAAAAGTAGGATTTGGTTCGTGGGCAGTTGGAGGGGGAGGTTGGTCATTTGGATGGGGCCCGCAAGACGATTCCGACTCCCTGGCCACGATGCGGCACGCCATGGACTCGGGCATCAATTGGATCGATACGGCAGCCGTCTATGGTCTCGGCCACTCCGAAGAAGTTGTTGGGCGACTGTTGCGCGACTTGCCGCCATCCAGGCGACCCTATGTGTTCACGAAATGCGGGCTGATCTGGGACGCCAAAAATCCAATGAAAGAGCCGGCTCGCGTCCTCAAACCCAAATCCATCCGGCAGGAATGCGAAGCTTCGCTTCAGCGGCTGGGCATTGAGCATATCGATCTCTATCAATTCCACTGGCCGGATGACACCGGAACCCCCGTCGAAGAATCCTGGGCCGAGATGGACAAGTTGGTGAAAGAAGGAAAAGTTCGCGCGGCGGGCGTGTCGAATTTTAACGTGGATTTGCTCGAACGCTGCGAAGGAATCCGTCATGTGGATTCCCTGCAGCCTCCCTTTTCTTTAGTGAACCGCGCGGCAGCCGCCAGAGAAATTCCCTGGTGCCACAAACACCGTACTGGCGTGATTTGCTATAGCCCCATGCAATCCGGGCTTCTGACGGACAGCTTCACGGCAGCCCGGGTTGCGGCGCTGGCGAACGATGACTGGCGGCGCCGGGCGCCGGATTTTCTGGAACCTAACCTGAGCCGAAACTTGGCCCTGCGTGACTCACTTCAGCCCATCGCCGAAAAGCATGGCGCTTCTGTTTCTTCCGTCGCGATTGCCTGGACGCTTTCCTGGCCGGGAGTAACGGGCGCAATCGTCGGGGCGCGCACGCCATCCCAAGTAGATGGGTGGATTCAAGCAGCCTCCCTCGAGCTCACGGCTGAGGATGTGCAGGAAATTGCCTCCGCCATCTCGCGCACGAAAGCAGGCGCGGGCCCGGATCAGCCATCAGGAAACTATCTAAATGCAAGGCAAGGAAGGTGAACGCATCGGTTTGATCTGACACGAGATGCGGCCGGATGGGTAGAGGGCCTTTCCGCCCTCTACCGCCGCAGTTTGAAGAATTTATTTCGAAGAATGAGTGAGGAAATCGCACCCTGGGGACCGCGAAAATCAATTGTTGTTGATGCGCTTTTAATGCAGCGGAACGGAAATATTTTTCGGCCAATTTGGTTTTCGCGCCACTCTGTGTTTTGCATATGCGCATCGCTTTCGCCATCCTGATCGTATTTTTCACTTCGTATCCTCGTGTTTTGCGTGCGCAATCCACGAATGCTTCCACGCTGCCGCTGGAATGCAATCAAGTGGAGCAGGATCGCATGGGAACGCTATCGGGAACCGTTTCTGATATTTCGGGGAAGGTAATTTCGGGCGCGTTGATCACAGCATCGTGCGGAGCGTTCAGCCGGGCGGTCACAACGGATTCGATTGGCGCATACAGCTTGGAATTGTCTCCGGGCAAATA
>DATAPT010000157.1:0-7795 GCA_036265065.1 Candidatus Acidiferrales bacterium
CGCCGATCAGCAGGAAGAGCGCCCCGGTTGAGAGCCCGTGGTTCAGCTGCTGGATCACGCTGCCGGAAAGTCCATGAGGTGTGAGCGCGAAAATTCCCAGCGTACAAAATCCCAAGTGGCTGACGGAGCTGTACGCAATCAGCTTCTTCATGTCCTTCTGCATCATGCAGACGAGTGCGCCGTAAATGATCCCGATGATCGAAATGACCATCATGATGGTCACAATTTTGTGGCGCGCCGCGGGATCCTGCGGCAGAAGCGGCAGTGAGAATCGAATGAAACCGTACGTTCCCATCTTCAACAAGACGCCGGCCAGAATTACAGAGCCAGCCGTTGGGGCTTCAGTGTGCGCGTCCGGCAGCCAGGTGTGGAACGGGAACATCGGCACCTTGATGGCGAAGGCGAAGAAGAAAGCCCAGAACAGCAGCACCTGTGAAGCTGTATCGAAATGCGCAGCGGACGCAAGTAGAGTGGGCATGTCGAACGTAGTTGCTCCGGCCTTGAAATACAAAGCCAGAATGCCCAGCAACATGATTACGGAGCCGATCAACGTGTATAAAAAGAATTTGATCGCGGCATACAAGCGGCGGTCGCTGCCCCACACGCCGATCAGGAAATACATCGGCACAAGCATCACTTCCCAGAACATGTAGAAGAGGAAGAAATCGAGCGACATGAAAACACCGAGCATGCCCACCTGAAGCAGAAGGAAGAGAATGTAATATTCCTTCGTGCGCATCTTGATGGCGCTCCAGGAAGAAAGAATCGAAATCGCGCCAAGGAAAGTGGTGAGGATCACGAGCAAGAGGCTGATGCCGTCAATGCCGAGCGAGTAGTGCGCGCCGATGGATGGAATCCAGTCGGCGGATTCGGGAAACTGGTACCGAGGCGCGCCGGGCTCCAGGCTGAAGCGCCAGATGAGCGGGAGCGAAACAATCAGCCCGAGGAAAGCGAACAGATTGCCGATGACGCGGTGCGCGTTCGCGCTGTCGCGCGGCACGAACAGCAGCACCAGCGCCCCTACCAGCGGCGTGAACAGCACCACCGTCAGGATATGAGTGTTGTAAAATTCCATCTCCCCGCCTCGCCTTCTTCTAGTTCAACTCTTGCATTCGTTCGCCCTTGTAGCGCCGGCCTTTACAGGCTGCGGAAAAATCCAAGACTCTGTCATTCTGAACGAAGCGAAAAATCTCTCTTTGTTTCTTTTCCCATACTTAAATCGAAGAGAGATTCTTCGCTTCGCTCAGAATGACAGAACGAGGCCTTTTTTCCGCGACCTGTTCAGGCAGTCATTGTGGCCCCACTTCAACTGCCCACCTGAAGGTGGGCGCTACAGCTGGATCGTTACAGCTTGATTCCCGACGTCCACAGGTAATAGCCAAGAAAAACCAGGACGCCCACCAGCATGAACAGCGCGTAGCGCGCGACGCGCCCTGTCTGCAGCATGCGCACGGGCCAGCTAAAAAACCACACGATGCGCGCGGCCAGATTCACCAGGCCGTCGACAATCCAGGAATCCCAGATTCCGGAAATGCTGGAGGTAATTCGCGTTACCCATCCCGCGCCATCCACGCCGACGCCGTTGATGAAATTGACGTCAAACGCGCCGAGTGTGAGCGCCAGATCTTTTATGCGATTGACGAATAACGCGTCGTAGAGTTGATCCACGTAATACTTGTTGTAAAGCAGTTTGTAAAGGAACGGACTCGCCGCTGCGATTTTTTCCGGAACTTCGGGGCGCTGAATGTACCAGCGATAGGCCAGATAGATGCCCGCACACGCGACTAGCACGGAGAGCAGCATCAATATATATTCCGCCGGAGTACCAGCGAGCAAGTACGATGCTGTGTCAGATTCTGGCGGCGCAGGATTGAACATCACTGGCTCCAGGAATTTCGCGAAGCGGTCGCTGCCGCCAAGCGATTCCGGCCAGCCAATCCAACCGCCAATTACAGAGAGCGTCGCGAGAATCATCAGTGGCACAGTCATCGTTCCGGGCGATTCGTGGATGTGGTGCTCGACTTCGTGCTCGACGCGTGATTTACCGAAAAATGTCATGTTCACGAGGCGGAACATATAGAACGCCGTCATGCCCGCGGTGATGACTCCGACCATCCACAGTATTTTGTTGTATTCAAACGCGTGGCCCAGAATCCCGTCCTTGCTAACAAATCCCGCGAGCGGCGGAATACCCGCAATCGCAATCGACGCGACGAAAAAGGTGTACGCCGTCTTGGGGATTTTTCCCCACAGGTCGCCCATCTTGCGCATATCCTGCTCGCCGGACATGGCGTGAATCACGCTGCCTGATCCGAGGAACAAGCACGCCTTGAAGAATGCGTGGGTCATCAGATGGAAAACACCGGCCGTGAATGCGCCGACACCGCATGCCAAAAACATATAACCGAGCTGCGATACGGTGGAGTAGGCCAGCACGCGCTTGATGTCATTCTGCACGAGGACCATGGTCGCCGCGAAAATCGAAGTGACACAACCCACAACCGCAATGACGAACAGCGCTTTCGGCGCCATCGAGAACACCGCATTCGTGCGCGCGATCATATACACGCCGGCCGTGACCATTGTGGCGGCATGAATCAGCGCGCTTACCGGCGTCGGGCCTTCCATCGCGTCCGGCAGCCAGACGTATAACGGAAGCTGCGCCGACTTCCCTGTCGCGCCAACAAAAAGCAGGAGCGCAATCGCCGTCAACGTAGCATCGCCCATGGCGAAATGCCCGGCGGCAATGGCCGGACCAATTTCCGTGAACTGAATTGTGCCGAGCGTGCCCAGCATCAGGAACAGGCCGAGAATAAATCCGGCGTCACCGATGCGGTTGACGATGAACGCCTTTTTTCCTGCATCCGAGGCCGACTTGCGCAGGAAATAAAAGCCAATCAGGAGATAGCTGCAGAGACCGACGCCCTCCCAGCCGACGAACAGCAGCAACAAATTATTCGCGGTGATCAGCGTGAGCATCGCAAACATGAACAAATTCAGGTAGCCGAAGAAGCGGTAGTAGCCGCCTTCGTGGCCCATGTATCCGGTGGAGTAGACATGAATCAGGAATCCGACGCCAGTGACTACGAACAGCATCACGCATGTGAGCGGGTCGATCAAAACGCCCCAAGGCACGTGGAAATCGATGATGCGCCCGGAATTTGTGTGCATAATTCCAGCGGGAACCCAATCGAACAATGTGTAGCTTACGACGCGCTCCGATACCGGCCGTGCGATAAGCTGCCAGATCGCGCCAAAGGCATAGCACATGGCGAGGAAAACGCTGCCCACGCAAATCACGTTCACAGCCGAGTTCGGGAGCCTGCGCCCGAGGAATAACATGAGCGCCGCGCCCGCCAGGGGGAACAGCGGGATCATCCAGACATGCGCGAGAAAATATTCAGCTGGCATTATGTACTCGATTCAGCCTCATCCGTTTCCTGCGTTTGTCATTCTGAGCGAAGCGAAGAATCTCTCTTGTCTTCACAACCGGAACAGAGAGATTCTTCGCTTCGCTCAGAATGACAAACAATCCTTATTGCGACACAATATTTCGGACCGCCTGCCGCTCCAAACTTCGCGGTCTTGCTAGCCTCTAACCACTCGCCACTTCCTCACCATTTCAGCAAATCCATCTCATCGCCCAGGAGCGTTTCGCGATTGCGGAAGAACGCGATGATAATGCCCAGACCGACGGCGGCTTCCGCAGCCGCATCGGTGATAATAAAAATGGCGAACGCGTGTCCTTCCGCCGAACCCACCAGGCGCGAAAACGCTACGAGATTAATGTTCACCGCGTTCAGCATCAGCTCGATGGACATCAGGATGATGATCACGTTGCGGCGTGTCACGACTCCAATCACGCCAATCGTGAACAGCACCATGCTGAGAAATAAATAGTGGCTGATCGGAATCATACTTATTCCCGCCCCTTCATATTTTCTTCTTGGCCATGACCACCGCGCCGATCATGGCCACCAGCAGCAAGAGCGACGCGATTTCAAACGGAAGCATGTATTCGCTGAACAAAACTCTTCCCACCATTTGCGTGCTCGGCTCGAGCGCGCTCGCGGGAGCCGCTCCGCCAAACGACAAGTGCGAACGCCCGATGGCAATCGCAACGGTAAGCTCCGCGCCCAGCACGAGCGCCAGAAGCAACCCGAGCCACCATTGCCGGTTGTACTGGATCTGGTGCAGCGCGACGTCCATGTTGATCAGCATGATGACGAACACGAATAGCACCATGATGCCGCCGGCGTAGAGAATCACCTGCACGATGAACAGAAATTCCGCGTGCAGCTGCAGAAATATACCCGCCGTCGCCAGGAGCGCGGTGATCAGGAAAATCGCGCTCTGCACGACGTTACGCCGCGTCACCACAAGGATCGCGGAGACCACAGCCAGCGTCGCAAAAAAGTAAAATGCAATTTGATCGAGCATTTTTTCCGTGTAGCACAGACACTCTTGCCTGTGCGCTTTTCTTCAAATAATGCCGGAACCGAACGGCCGCTCTTTTGCCCAAGACCCTTCGAGCGGCTGCGTTTGCGCCCTTGCTGACTTGGGCGAAAACAGCACAGGCAAGAGTGCGTGTGCTACGTTTCACCGACGAACACGTGCTCTGTATCGTGCTTCTCGCCCGCCCAACCTAGCCACCCTGCTATGGCCAGCGTGACTAGCGTCGTTAATCCGAACGCTGCAAAGTGGTTCCAGCCCCAGTGGCGGTGCAGCACTAGCGCCACGGCAATTCCCATCACATTTACGATCGACAACGGGATTAAAAATTGCCAGCCGAGGCGCATCAATTGATCGAAACGGTAGCGCGGGAAGGTGAACCGCAGCCACATGAACAAGTAAACGTAGGCTCCCACTTTGAACAGGAACCAGAAAGCCCCGTGCAGGCCGGGCTTTAATCCCGGAAGCATGTTCGCGACAGCCGGAATCAGAGGCGCGCCAAGAATGGCCGCGACAACAAACATCATCAGCCCAACGGCCACCATGAAAAGACTCTGCACTTTCACCGGCTGCTTCGGCGCGCGATAGAAGCAATAACCTCCCACTCCAAGCATTAGCAGGGACGGCAAGTAGTCCAGAAAATCGAATGCGGGAGTCCCGGCAAAAGGCCGCAGCCATCCGCCCAGAAACAGGGTTGTGGCGATCGACGCGACAACCACCATGTTCACGTATTCCGCAAGGAAATAGAGAGCCCAGCGGAAGCCGCTATATTCCGTCATGTAGCCCGCAACGAGCTCTGATTCGGCTTCAGGCAAATCGAAGGGCGCGCGATTGGTTTCCGCAATGGACGCCACGATATAAATGAAAAATCCCACCGGAGCGGCGAAGGCAAACCACGTTCCGTAATCGTTCTGTGCCTGAATAATTTCGCGTGTGGACAACGTTCCCGCCAGGAGCAGTCCGCCGACTATGGCCATGCCTGCGGCAGTTTCGTAGCTCACGAGTTGCGCCGCGCTGCGCAACGCGCCGAGCAGCGAGTAGTGGCTGTTGGAAGACCAACCGCCGAGCACGATTCCGAAAATTCCCAGCGCGCTGATCCCCACGACGAAAAGCAATCCAACGTTCAGCTCGGCAATTTGAAACCATGGACCGATTGCCAGGGGAGACACGGCCAACATGGCAGCCGTTACCGAAATCAACGGAGCGAACCAGAAGATGGCCTTGTCTGCTTCGTCCGGAATAATGTCTTCTTTGATTAAAAGTTTTACGGCGTCCGCGATGGGCTGCAACAATCCGTGCGGGCCGACGCGCATTGGGCCAAGGCGCGCCTGCATATCCGCCATGACCTTGCGTTCCATCAGCACCATGTATCCGGTGACGAGCGGCAGCACGGCGACGATGATCACGGCGCAAACCAGCGGCACCCAGATGGAAATCACGAAATGGAGTACGTTCATCAGCATCGCGTTACCGGTCCACTTCCCCCAAAACGATATCGAGCGTGCCAATGATGGCCACAACGTCCGCCACCAGGTGCCCGCGAATCATTTTGTCGAACGCTTCCAAATTGATGAATGACGGCGGCCGAATTTTGATGCGATAAGGCTGCGTCGTTCCATCGCTCACAATGTAATAACCCAGCTCACCCTTGGGCGCTTCAATCGCGTGATAAACCTCGCCAGGCGGCGGTTTTAAAACTTTTCCTACTTTGCCCATGATCGGCCCGGTGGGAATATTTTCGATGGCTTGCAGGCAAATCAGGCGCGACTGGCGCATCTCTTCCATGCGCACGACGTACCGGTCGTAGGTGTCGCCATTTTTGCCGACGGGAATTTCAAATTTATATTGGTCGTAGGCGGCGTAAGGCATCGCCTTGCGGATGTCCCACTTCACGCCGCTCGCGCGCAGCACGGGCCCGGAAGCGCCGTAGTCGATGGCTTCCTTTGCTGTAAGGATGCCGATGCCCTTCGTGCGTCCTACCCAGATGCGGTTTTCGGTGAGCAGCGATTCATATTCATCGACGCGCTTGTCGAACGGCTTGCAGAAGCGCTCGACGTCGGATTCCAGTTCGTCGTAAGCCTCATACTGAAGGCCGCCGATGCGGAAGGCATGCGTCGTGAGGCGCGCGCCGCAAAATTTTTCGAAAATTTTAAGAATCTCTTCACGCTCGCGCAGGCAGTAAAACAGCGGCGTGAGCGCGCCAATATCGAGCGCGTGCGTGCCAAGCCAGAACAGGTGGCTCGCAATGCGCTGCAACTCGGTGAGGATCGTTCGAATGACGCGCGCGCGTGGAGGGGCTTCCGCGCCCAGCAATTTTTCGACCGCTTCGCAGTAGCCGAGGCCGTTCGAAACAGCGGCGACGTAATCCATGCGGTCTACATACGGAGCGAATTGAGTGTAGGTGCGGTGTTCGGCAATTTTTTCGACGCCGCGGTGCAGGTAGCCGATCACGCATTCCGAGCCGATTACTTTTTCGCCGTCCAGGCGCAGCTTCACGCGCAACACGCCGTGCGTGGACGGGTGCTGCGGCCCCATGTTCAGGACAATTTCGTCCGCACCGAGCACGGTGTGATCGGCGTGCGTGGCAAACGGTATGCGTTCGTCCGGCATTCTTTATTGTCCGCTTTCGATGCCCAGATTTTCGCGAATCCAGGCGGTGTCCTGCGTCAAAATGTCGTAATCTTTCCGCAACGGATAGCCTTGCCACTCGTCCGGCAGCAGGATGCGCTTCAGGTCGGGATGGCCTTCAAACACCACGCCGAACATGTCAAACGCTTCGCGCTCCATCCAGTTTGCGGTGGACCAGATTCCCTGCACGCTGGGCACGCGTTCTTCCGGCGAGGTATGAACTTTCAAGCGCAGGCGCTCGTTCTTTTCCATCGAATACATGAGCAGCACAATGTCGAAACGATTTTCGCGCTTGGGCCAATCGACGGCGGTGAGATCGCTCAGCCAATCGAATTTTTCGTCATCGCGACTGTAGAGGGCGATTTCAGCAAGGAGTTCGCGCGCCACCACCAGAATGGTTTGCTTGCGATCGATCCACGATTCCAGAATCGCGGAGCCAAATTTTTCTTTGTATCGTTTTACGAGATCGTTATCGAGAGCAACAGGGCCCTCTTTGGGAGGTGCAGGAGGAGCTGGGGGGCGCGGCGGCGCAGCGGGCTTTGCTGCAGCCGGAACGGGCGGAGCAGGCGGTTTTGCGGCTGCGGGCGGCGCAGGAGTTTCCGCCGGTTTAGATGCGGGTTCTCCCCCGGCGGCTGGCGTCTTGGGTGCAGACGGCTCAGGCGGTAGATTCGCGGACGGCTGCTTCTCTTCCGGGTCGTTTGCCATGAATAAGGGG
>DATAPT010000158.1:0-4340 GCA_036265065.1 Candidatus Acidiferrales bacterium
GAGTTACGTGCAAAAGGCGCATAAGAAAATGATTTTTGGCGTTTTTCCTGACGCGTTCCGATTTGTCGAAAAGCAACCTTGGAACCTCGGGACCGGGCATTCGTATGAAGCCAGAGAGAACTTTTGAAAGAACACTTCCTCGCTGCGAATTATACTCCGCCCCGCGAACCATTTGCGGTTGGCTTGCGCACTTACTGCTCCCGTGAAAGAAGGCGACTCATAATCGTCCCAAACTGCGATTCGAACTGCGCGAACGAGAACTTTTGCGCAACTCGATCTTTCCCACGCGCGCCCATTTCTTTGGCTTCGCCCGGATTGCTTAACAGGGCTTCGAGCGCCTGGGCCAAGCGTTCGGCATCGCCGTGCGGGACGAGCCTGCCCGTCACCCCATCTTCGATGATATCCGGAATTCCGCCGTGCGCCCCTCCGATCACTGGCTTGGCGTGCGCCATCGCTTCCAGAAACACCAGGCCAAAACCTTCTCCCCGGCTGGGCAGGGCGAAAATTTCACAATTCGCGTAACAGGCGAAAAGTTCTTCGGGCGTCAGACGGTGGAGAAAATGTGCCCGTTCTGAAATGCCAAAGTCGCGAGCGAGTTGTTCGAGACGTGGTCGATCGTCGCCGTCGCCTACCAGCACAAGCGACGCATCCGGCGCATTTTTTAGGAAGCGCGGTAAAGCGGAGATCAAAGTATCCGCGCCCTTATATTTTTCTGCGGAATTCCATCGGCCCACCGTCAGTATGTTTCGAGCTTCCATCGGAAAGCCCTCAGGCGGTGCGGTTGGTGTCGCCGCAGCCACGCGCGCTTCAAATTCGGGATCGAGCCCCCATGCCAGCCGTTGCACTTTGGTTTGAGGAATTTTCTGCTCGTTGATCAAATGCTGGACCGTGTCCGTGCTTGGCCCAATCACCAAGTCGGCGCCGCGAAGCGCGCCACCGCGCGGCCATGCAAGCGGCTCCCACACCTCTACGCCATGGGTGAAAACAATGGATCGAAATTTCCGGTTGCGTAATCGCATCGCCGATACGATGGGAGCCAAATGCGGATGCAGCGCAATGACCAGATCCGGGTTGCCGCTTGCCGCGCGTATGGCCGCCCGCAGGAATTGAAATTTACTGCCTGCGTAGCCAAAAATCGAAAATTCCAATTGACCGACGCGTACGGTGTGCAAGCCTTGCGGATCGTTCAGGCTCAGAAAACGCACCGTTATGCCGCGATCACCGGCAAATTTCGCGACGACGGCTGCCACGTGCCGGCCCGCACGTTGCACGCCGCCAGGTGGGAGAACATCCGTAAATAATCCGACGATCGAACTCATTTTGTTGGCTTGAAGCGCCTATGGTCCAACTAACGATCAGTGATATTAGCATCGCATGCGCAAATGATTGATGCCTTGCCGCGAAATGGACACTTGAATCCGCGAGCTTCGTTCATTCAAGTAAACATCTTTGCGTAAATGGACACGCGGGAGCCAGATAAAATGAGAGAATCAATTCGCTCTACAAAACGGCAGCGATGATAGATATGAGTGATACTTCATCCGATCTCCAAAAAGTCGGCCAACATTTTCTAATTGGACTGCAGAAATCCGTAAAACTCACAGACCATGACGCGCGGTTGCTCACTACCCTGCGGCCAGCTGGAGTCATTTTATTTCGAGACAACTTCAAACATGACGCACCGTATGAAGAGTGGCTATCTTGTCTGCGTGATCTGATTGAATCTGTCAGAGATTGCGTACAAGGAAAACCGCTTCTGATCTCCATTGACCATGAATGCGGGGCTGTATTTAGAACTCCACCTCCGATCACAAACTTTGGGCCTGCCGCCAATTGGGCCAAAAAAAGCGTGGAGATCGGTACTGCTATCGGAGTTGAACTCCGTTCGCTTGGAATCAATCTGAATTACGCGCCCGTGGTGGATATTCATACAAACCCAGGCAATCCGGTGATTGGCACTCGCGCATTTGGAACAACTTGTGAATTGGTAGTTGAAAGCGCGAGAAATTTTCTATTTTCCATGGAAAAAGAAGGCGTAATTGGTTGTCCCAAACATTTTCCCGGGCATGGTGATACAAAAGTGGATTCTCACTATGGACTACCAATCGTGACATTCACCCTCGACGAACTTCGCCGCCGCGAATTATTACCATTCGCCGCGATGGTTCAAGCTGGCGCGAAAATGATTATGTCTGCCCATATCTTCTTTCCATCCATAGACCCGTTACATCCAGCGACGATGTCGCAACTGTTCTTGACAGACATATTGCGTGGGGAACTGGGCTACCAAGGCGTCATTACCACGGATGACGTTGGTATGGGCGCTGTTTCAGCACTTTTTGAAAAACCCGGTGCTGCAGCAAACACCATTCAAGCTGGATGTGATTTGATTATGATGTCCGCGCACTGGGCCGATACGAGCCGATGCGTCGGACTTGCCCAAGATCTCCTTGACCGCTTGAACGATGACACAGCGAATCACACGTTTTTCCGAGCCTCACAAAATAGAATCGAACAATTACTCTCCGAAGCGCCGGTTCATCGGATTAGTGCTTTGCCGGATGCATTGTTCGCCGCCCACAGTGCGATTTCAAAAGCCTATTGATAATTTTCCTGATACGCTGACCATTCGTGTTTTGTGCATGGGAGGATTGTAGCGTGACTGGAAATTCAAAGCGCATCTTGCTGACGGGCGGAGCCGGATTTATTGGCTCCCACGTGGCCGAAGCATTGCTACAGGCCGGCGCTTCCCTCGCCATCGTCGATAAGCTTGACGACTTTTATTCTCCCGCATGGAAAAAAGCGAATCTTGATTCAGTTCGCAAAATTGCGCCTTTCGATTTCATCGAGCAAGACATTTGCTCGATGGATTGCATGCGCGAAACTTTTGCAAGCTTTCGCCCGGACACGATCATTCATCTCGCTGCGCGGGCAGGGGTTCGCCCTTCGATCGAACAGCCGCGGCTCTATGAACAGGTAAATGTCTCCGGGACTGTGAATCTGCTTGAACTTTGCAAGGAATTTCAGGTGTCGCGTTTTATTTTCGGTTCCTCGAGCTCTGTGTACGGAGAGAGCGACCGTGCGCCGTTTTCCGAAGCACAATATGATCTGCGCCCCATTTCGCCATATGCTGCAACGAAACTCGCGGGCGAATCCTTTTGCTACACCTACGCGCATCTTTATAAGCTTCCCGTAGTTGCCCTGCGATTCTTCACCGTCTATGGACCGCGGCAACGGCCCGACCTTGCCATCCACAAATTCGTGGCGCGTATCGAAGCTGGAAAACCAATTCCTATTTTCGGCGATGGCGAAACGGGGCGGGATTACACGTTTGTGGAAGACATTGTTGCGGGAATTCTCGCCTCGCTCGGTTACGATTTTTCTGCCACGGCGGGAACGCCATTTGAAATTTGCAACCTCGGAAATTCTCACCCCGTCAAACTTTCGGAACTGGTTCACCTGCTCGAACAGGCGATTGGAAAAAAAGCGATCATCCAGCGGGAGCCCGCGCAACAGGGAGATGTGCCACTGACGTGGGCTGACATTTCAAAGGCTGGCAGACTGCTCGGCTACCACCCGCAAACTAAACTCGAAGAAGGCCTCAAGAAATTTGTCACTTGGTACCGCGCCGCCGACCCAATCCGGCGGGCGTGAATCTAGTTTCATTCGGGCCTCGCTCAAGATATTCTGTAATTCATTTCAGCCTATATGCACAACGTACACAACATGCATCGCATTTCGAACCGACCAGAATCTTTTCGAGTGAATAAGACTCGCTGCACGGGACTCCGGCTTACTTGCTAGTTCGCGTGCACATTATCGAATCAGGGCCCTTGCAAAGACTACAAGATTGCACTCCACTCACAATATCCTGCTTGTTTACCAGCGTTATATTATTGTCTCGAGCCAATATATGAATTTTCCTGACCGCTTCATGATCAAGGACCCTCTGAGATCCTCTGCTAGATCGCAAAATTTCACCAAATCCGAGACTGGCGAGGAGGCCCGTGAGTTTGCGGGGCGTCAGTTCAAATCTTTCTCCACTAGCTTTGAGACTCACATTCGCGAATTCTGCGATCTTTGCAACTTGCGCATATCCTGCTGCCGAGTACAAGTGGACAAAGGTAAAGAGCCCTGCTACTACCGCGTGTTGGGCGGGTGAAAGAAGATTGCGAGTGGATGGGTCATGGACGTCACGGAAAAATTCTAGAAGCGATTTTTCCGCCGCGCTTTCCTTTGGCAGCGCCGCTAACAAACTCCCGAGCAAATCGCGGGATCTGGGCCGGAGTTGCTCCGCTCCGGACACAACTCGCCAAGTAATCGACGCATATTTTTCCAAC
>DATAPT010000159.1:0-12820 GCA_036265065.1 Candidatus Acidiferrales bacterium
CGATTTGATGGCGTCGGCAAGCTCCGAGAGCTGTTTTTCCGGCAGTTCGTATCCGAAAACCGGATCCGCGCCCCGCGTTGGGTAGGCAGACTTGATGACCATGTCTGGAAGATGCTCCAGCACATATTGCAATTCCTTGCGCTGGCCGCACCACCATGTGGGGACTGACGGAAGTTTTAATTCCTCACCAAGGAAAGCACGGCACAGGGCTGGAAGAAACGGCAAAAATCCAGGCGCTTGCAGAACTCCTGTGCCGAGTGAATTTGCGACGGTCACGTTTCCCTGGCGCACGGCATGCAAGAGTCCCGGCACGCCCAGGTAAGAATCGGCGAACAATTCCAGGTTATCGCAAAAATCATCATCGACCCTGCGCAGGATTACATCGACGCGCTGCAGGCCTCCGACCGTTTTCAAATAAACCATTTCGTCCCGAACCGTTAGGTCGTTCCCTTGCACCAGGGAATAGCCGAGGTATTGGGCGAGGTACGAATGTTCGAAATACGTTTCGTTGTATGGGCCGGGAGTAAGCAGAACGATTCTGGGATTTCTGCGTGGGCAGGAGCTTAATAAGGAATCGCGCAGCGCCACGAAAAATGGAGCGAGGCGCTCCACATGATAGGCGTTAAAAATTTCCGGAATGGATTTCAGAACAGCGATCCTGTTTTCGAGCAAATAGCCGGCACCGGACGGCGCTTGTGTGCGGTCGCTGAGGACCTGGAAGTCTCCCTGCTGCGTGCGGACAAGATCGGCAGCGTAGAGATATAGCCGGCGATTCCCCGGAACCGGGACGCCATGGCAGGCGCGCAAAAATGCAGCGTTGCCCCAAACCAGTTCGGGTGGCAGCAGGCCATCGAGAATCGCCCTTTTGGGGCCGTAAATATCAGCCAGCAGAAGATCCAGAAGTCGTGCACGTTGAATCAGGCCTTCCGATACGGCGCTCCACTCCTCAGGAGCAATCAGCAGCGGAATGAGATCGAGATCCCAGGGACGATCGAGGCCGTTCGGATCGCCGTAAACGTTGTGCGTCACTCCATTTTCATGAATCGTCCGGCGCGCATTTTCGCGGCAGCGCTCAAGTCTAGCGGGGCCTAATTCATTGAGCATGGAGACGCACTGCGTCCAGTGCGAACGGAGTTCTCCGGCAGGACCGACCATTTCATCGCGTAAATCGTTTGGGACGGCGTACGAATCGCTGATCCCCGGGGTTTGCTCGGGGTCGTTGTTAGTGATTTCCGGGGGTATCGGTGGGTGCATCCTAATTTCCAACGCGGAGTCCTCTAAACATTATGCGCGTGTCCTCAGGTCGAGAGTATAAGGAAACTCCTTGAGTATGCGCTCCTCTGCTACCGACATCGGGCCGGGAGTATGCCCGAATGAAAAGAAACGTTCGCGGCGCCGGCTCTCCGCCTCATTTGCGTTGACTGGAAAATTCTCATAGTTGCGTCCGCCGGGATGCACAACATGATAGGTGCAACCGCCTATGGACCTGCCTGACCAAGTGTCCACGAGATCAAATACAAGCGGCGAGTGAACTCCGATCGTCGGATGCAGGCAAATTGGCGGTTGCCAGGCACGGTAGCGAACCCCGGCCACAAATTCACCATTCGTTCCGGTTGCATGCAGAGGCACACGCCGCCCATTGCAGGTAATAACGTGCCGCGGATCCACCATGCCTTTTACCAGCAATTGCATACGCTCCAGCGTGGAATCCACATAGCGCACCGTTCCCCCGGTGGCTGGCTGTTCACCGAGCACGTTCCACGGCTCGATTGCTTGGCGCAACTCCAGAACGATTCCTCTTTGCTCAATGGAGCCGTAGCGCGGAAATCGAAATTCAAAATGAGGCACGAGCCATTCGATGTCAAATCCGTATCCGAATTCGTTTATTTCGCGGACCACATCTTCCAGATCCTGACGAACGAAATAAGGAAGCATGAACCGGTCGTGAATTTCCGTGCGCCAGCGCACTGGTTTTTCGTCGTATGGCGTTTTCCAGAATCGGGCAATTAACGATCGCAGCAAGAGGTGCTGCGTCAGGCTCATCCGCGCGTGCGGCGGCATTTCAAACGCGCGCATTTCGAGCAGGCCGAGTCTGCCGGTGGGGCCATCGGGCGAATAAAGTTTGTCGATGCAGAATTCCGCGCGATGCGTGTTGCCCGTGGCATCCGCCAGGATATCGCGGAAAATACGATCGGTTGTCCACGGGAATGCGGCGCCGTCGTTGGTTACTTGCTGAAATGCAATTTCGAGCTCATACACTTGATCGTTGCGCGCTTCATCCAGGCGGGGCGCCTGGCTCGTGGGACCCACAAAAAGTCCGCTGAATAAATAGGAGAGCGAAGGATGATTGTGCCAATACCCAACCATGCTTCGCAGAAGTCCAGGGTTGCGCAGCAGCGGTGAATCGGCGGGAGTCGGACCGCCTACAACGATGTGGTTTCCTCCTCCCGTGCCGGTGTGGCGTCCGTCCATCATGAATTTTTCGGTGCCCAGGCGGCATTGTCTCGCTTCCTCATAAAGGAAGGTTGTGTTGCGGACCAAATCGTTCCAGGAATCCGCGGGCTGCGTGTTTACCTCGATCACGCCGGGATCGGGCGTAACTTTGATCGCGTTGAGGCGAGGGTCATGCGGAGGAGCGTAACCCTCGATCAATACTTTTTTCCCGAGTTGCGCCGCCGTGTCTTCCACCGCCCAAACGAGCGCAAGATAATCTTCGAGATAGTGCTGCGGCGGCAGGAAGATGCGCAACACGCCGCCACGCACTTCCACGCAAATCGCTGTGCGAACAATTCCCGGCGCGGACTCCCCCGGCAAGGGAGGCAGTCCGCGCGAGGCTGATTCAGGCGTCAATTTTGGAAACGGACCTTTGGCACCGAGGCGCTGTTCGACAATTCCTTGCCGATGGATTGCCGACAGCACACCCTCATATTGCAAGGCGCGAGAAATCGCGGAGCGCGTCGGCAATGGCGGGCGGTCTTCCATCGGGTCCTGCTCGACGACGCGCGGGAATTCCGATTCGCTGACCCACGGAATCGAATCGAGCGGGAGCCGATATCCCATGGGTGAATCGCCGGGAATCAAAAACATTTCTTCCGATCGCAGAAACCACTCGCCGCTCGTCCACTTGCTTTTTCCGTCAACGGCATATTCGCGACTGAGAGGTAGCGCGTAGCCAACGACTTGGCCAAGGCCTTCTTCAAGAATGCGCGCGAGCCGCTCGCGTTCCTCGGCGTTCGCAAGCTTGTTGTCGCGGACAGAAACATTGACTGGAAGACGCCGCTCTTTCCACAAGTAATACAGGCGATCTTCGTAGCCGGGAATGACCTGCGAGGGATCCACGTTCAAGCGTCGCGCGAGTGCATTCAGAAATTCCTGAGCATCTTCCGAAGAAAGAAGTCCCGGCGATTTTTCATCCGCGCAGAGGCTCGCATCCCGCCAGATCGGCTCGCCATCCTTGCGCCAAAAAATTCCCAAGGACCAGCGCGGCAACGACTCGCCGGGATACCACTTTCCCTGCCCGTGATGCAGCAATCCGCAGGGAGCGAAATGATCGCGCAGGCGCCGAGCCAGGTTATCGGCCCTGCGATATTTTTCCGGTCCGAGCGCGGTCACGTTCCACTCGTCGCCGTCCATATCATCGATGGAAACGAATGTAGGTTCGCCGCCCATGGTAAGCCGCACATCTTGCGTGCGAAGATCTGCGTCCACTCGATGGCCGAGAGATTCGATGGCCTTCCACTGCTCGTCGCTGTACGGTTTCGTCACGCGAGGATCTTCATGCACGCGCTTAACGGACATGAAAAATGCAAATTCGGTGGTTACGTCCTTGCCGGATTTGCGAGGCGCTTCCGATTCCTGCGTGACAACGGATTCGTCATCCACGGAATAGAAGCCGTCAATGGCCGCCGCGGTGGATGGATCCGCCGAACACGCGAGCGGCAAGTGGCCTTCTCCCGCAAGAAGCCCAGACGTAGGATCGAAGCCGATCCAGCCCGCGCCCGGAAGATAAACTTCCGCCCACGCGTGCAAGTCGGTGACATCCTGATCGGGACCGGAAGGGCCATCGAGAGATTTGATGTCCGGCGCAAGTTGAATCAGATAGCCGGACACGAAGCGCGCCGCCAATCCCAGGTTTCGCAGGAGCTGAACCAGGAGCCAGGCGCTGTCGCGGCAGGATCCGCTTTGAAGGGTCAGCGTTTCTTCCGGAGTCTGAATGCCCGGCTCCATCCGAATCAGGTATTTGTGCCGGCGATGAATTTCAAGATTTAATTCGACAAGATAATCCACGGTGCGCGTGTTATTCCGTCGCAGCTCGTGAATCAATTTTTGGAGCTTCGGCCCCGCCGGCTCGGTTTCGAGGTAGGGAATCAACTCCCGCGAAAGAATACGGTCATAGGCAAACGGGAAGGTCTCGGCGTATTTATCGAGAAAGAAATCAAACGGATTGATAACCGAAAGCTCGGCGATCAAATCCACTTCCACGGAGAACTCGGACGCCTTCTCCGGGAACACCAGACGCGCCAGCCGGTTGTTGTACGGGTCCTGCTGCCAATTGATGAAGTGCTTTTCCGGTTTAACGCGCAGGGAATAACTGACCACAGGCGTCCGGCAGTGAGGCGCGGGTCGCAGGCGGACAACATGTGGCGACAGCCACACAGGCTTGGAATAGCGGTAGGAGGTCTTGTGGTTCAGCGCGACTCGAATGCTCATCGGTGGTCATTTCCTGGTTGCCCAGCGGCAGCCGCTCCGTTTTCTGCTGCCTGCGCAATCTTCCAAACCTGCCGCCGAAAGGCGGGCAATCCCGAAACTCACAAGAGGCTTGGGCAATGATGATAAACGCGATTGGCAAAAGCCGTGCCATTGAAGTTCCAATCCTGTGTATCAAAAAATCAGCTTGGCCAAAGCCTAATCCGCGCCGGGCCTTCCCGTTCACAGCCGGTCGCGATACATCCCTCCGAGGAAAGTAAGCATCCATTTCGGTTCATGTCTACCAGACCAGCAACAATCGCGCCGTCTACTACGTATTCCGATTTCGTCAATCCACAATGGGTGGCATTGCTGGATTTGCTTGGAATGAATGTTGAGTACAAGCGCTGCATGGGAACGGAACTTTTTACTTCCGACGCCCGGCGCATCCTCGATTTTCTTTCCGGCTACTGCGTTCACAATACTGGGCACAATCACCCGCACATCGTCCAGGCGCTAAAAGATGAACTGGACCGCTGCGGCCCTGCCATGCTGCAAAGTCATGTGCCGGAACTGGCCGGCGAATTGGCGCAAAAGCTTTGCACTCTGGCTGGCGGAGGGTTGAAGAAAGCATATTTCTGCAGCAGTGGCAGCGAGGGAGTCGAAGCTGCCATCAAGTTTGCGCGCGCGAACACTGGCCGCACCGGGCTTGTTTGCGCCAAGAGCAGCTTTCACGGTTTGACTGCGGGCGCGCTTTCGCTCATGAGCGATCCTTTCTGGCGCGACGGGTTCGGCCCATTGTTGCAAGACACAAGCATGGTTCCCTTTGGCGATTTGCCTGCACTTGAGAAAGTGCTATCCACGGAGAAGGCAGCTTGCTTCATTGTGGAGCCGGTTCAGGCAGAGGCAGGAATCGTCGTTCCAGATGCTTCTTATTTGAAAGAAGCGCAGGCGCTTTGCCGCCGTTTTGGAACCTTGCTGGTTCTGGACGAAGTGCAAACGGGAATGTATCGGACCGGTACTTTTCTGGCAGCTGCTCAATTTGGCGCGACGCCTGACATTGTGATCCTGGCGAAGGCGTTGAGTGGAGGATTGGTTCCGGTTGGCGCCGTGCTCATGACCGACGAAGTTTATCGAAGTGTTTATTCTTCCTTGAAGCGCTCCATTGTGCACACTTCGACATTTAGCGAGAACGGGTTGTCGATGCGGGCGGGACTTGCCACGCTGGAAGTTCTCGAGCGCGAGAAGTTGGGAACGCGCGCCACGGACATGGGAAAAGAATTGCGAGAGAGCCTGCGCCAGGCGCTGGCTCTCTACGAAATGGTCAAGGAAATTCGAGGTCTGGGGATGCTTTCCGGGATTGAATTTACGGCTCCTCGCAAAACCGCTTTGCTGGTCGCGTTCAAAGCATTTCATCATGTTCATCCGGCGATGTTCGGGCAGATGATTGTGATGCGGATGTTTCGCAAACACAATATTTTGACGCAGATCTGCGGCAATAATTTTATGGTTCTGAAAGTTGCCCCGCCACTGGTCGCGACCAAAGAACAGCTTGATGAGTTCGTGGCCTCCATCCGCGAGGTCGTCGAAATCATGCATTCTTCCAGCGCTTTTTGGACGGAAGCTCTCGGAATGGCCCGCCGCGCGATCAATATCTAATTGCGGTTCGCAGATGATTTTTCAAAATTCACGCGCCACCGTGTATATTGCTCGATAGGGAATCCCAAAAGATTAGACGTAAGGACTGAAATCGAGAAGCGCCTCCGGACGAAGAGCGCTCAGACGAAACTGCGAGGGCAATGCAAATGGGAAGAAAAGCGTGGGAATCCGGCTGGTGGAGTGCGAGAAAGATTTCTCTCGCGATCTTTTTTGTTTTTGCATGTGCGATGGCTCCGGTGGTGTGGTCGCAATCGGCGCCGATCACCATTACTTTGGCGGGGCAGTCGATGATCCGCTCGGACATCCGCGAGACTTCTCCGGCGGCGGTGCCCGTGATTAAAGGAATGCTGAAGGGCGACGT
The DNA here is from genome assembly GCA_036265065.1 of Candidatus Acidiferrales bacterium. Taxonomy (GTDB): domain Bacteria; phylum Acidobacteriota; class Terriglobia; order Acidiferrales; family UBA7541; genus Palsa-360. Next base: position 6,707 of record DATAPT010000159.1, read on the forward strand.
GATTTTCACGAACCTGGAAGCCGCGGTCGCCGAAAAAGGCGAGACGACGCATGAGGGCCGCGGATTTCTCACGCCGCCCGAAGCGGTCGACTCGTTGCAGGCCTTCGGTTTTAACTTGGTTTCCCTGTCTGGCAATCACGCGTTTGATCTGAAAGTGCCCGGCGTGCAAAACACGCTTCAGGAAGTGGACAAGAGGAAGATCGTTCACGCCGGAACTGGGAATAACGTGAGCGAAGCCGCGGCGGCCGGTTACCTGCGCACGCCGAAGGGCACGATTGCGCTGATCGCGAGCGCGTCGGGCTTGATTGCTCCGGGAGCAAGCGCCACGGTGGATCGGCCCGGCGTGAATGAACTTCGCATCGAGGCTGGCGGCATTCCGAACGAAGCGAGCGAGGAACTTCCCGACGGCGTGGCCAACACGCCGAATCCGCAGGACTCGCAGCGCATCCTGCAAAGTATTCGTGACGCGCGCCAGCACGCGGATATTGTGGTTGTGTACCAGCACAATCACGTTTTCTCGAATCACTCGTTCGCCACAGTTTTCACGGAAGGCCTGCCCGAGCGGCTCGCGCCGAATGAATGGCTCGTGAAGTGGACGCATGCGGAGATTGACGCCGGCGCGGATATCATCGTGATGCACGGCGCGCCCCTGCTGCACGGCGTGGAAATTTATCATGGCCGCCCGATTTTCTACGATCTGGGCAACTTTATTTACAACCTGGTGCCCACGTTGACGTACATCGACGAGCCGATGAATTGGGAGAGCGCAGTCGCCACGGTCGAGTTTCAGGACAAAAAACTGAAATCCATTTCGCTGAGGCCTCTCGCGCTGAACAATATCGGCGAAGGCCAGCCCGACATGCACAACGAGTATGCCAACAACCAATTCATGCAAACTCGCGGCTTGCCCACGCCAGTATCCGGAAAAAGAGCGCGCTTTATTCTTCAGCGCATCGCCGACGCCTCGAAGCCATTCGGAACCGTGATGGAAATAAAAGGCGACTCTGCTGAAATTAAGCTGAAGGCGGGAAACTAGCCCTCTAATTTTCGCGTTGTTTTCTTTAGGACGATTGGTATGCTGTCGCAAAATTCCGCCAGCTCACTCCAATGCAAAAATTTCCCTGACAGTCACTTGTTTTTCAATCTTCTCGGGAAAGAGCTGCAAAGTAAATGTTGGCGTAGGAAATCCCGATCCACGAGAACCAAGCGACGCGCTGGTTGTGTCCAGTTGAGCTTGACCAGCAAGCAATCCAATAATCCCGGAGACTGAGTTGCTTGCATAAAGCATGTCACCCAACTTGCCGCCTCCTGATTGCGCCATTTCGGTTGCCGTTCTACGAGCTCTTACCATTGCCGTCGTTCTGGCTTTAGTTTCGAGCGCTTCTGGGTCTGCAATGTCCCAACTCACATATTCAATGCCATTCGCCCCGGCTTGTACAGAGATATCGACTATTTTTTGGGCATCTGAAGCTGAGAGGTGAAAGCGCCAACTCTGATGAGCTTTAAATTGACGAGTCTTATGAACACGGGTAGATGTATCTGCTCCATCTCCGGAATTATCTTCTCCTAACTCAATGCTGCTGCTCTCGATTTGGGTTTTTTGTACACCTGCCCCAAGGATAGCTTTAATCACACTGTCTGCAGCCTTCAGATTTGCTTGGTAAGCCTGATCGTGAGTCTGGCCGTAGGACACACATCCAAGAGTGACATTAGCCACGTCCGCAACTACTTGCACTTTCTCAGTAGCGATGATTTCGACCGTCCGGTTCTGACGATTCACCTCATTGTTTTGTGAATGAGCGTTCGGAACTAATACACAGAGAAAAACAATCGTGACAAAATGCGAAAGACGCATGTGGCCTCCAAATAATGTCGGCAGCTTATAGTATGGAGGCTTCAATTACCAGAATCCCATTTTTAGTTCTTTCTGCTACCGAGGATTCTGAGCAACTTTTGAGATTTGCTGGCTCGTCCTTTGCAATCTGTGCGCAGCCATTGAAACGCGTTGAGGGTCACGCTACCCGTGGAAAAAGGCGAACGGTTGATGAAATCAAAGGCAACACAGCGGAAATTAAGCTAAAAGCACAGAATTAATCGCCGTGATGGCGCAATTCAGGCATTTCAATTCGACAATGCGATTCGAGGCGCACCATCAATTTAATCCGTTCTGCGTGGCTTTCACCGCGCATCCGCTTCCGGATGGCGAAGTGCAATTGTTGGTCTGTGGACCAAAATAAATGCTCGACTCCTGGCCTCCGACTCCCACGTTATCCACGATAATTCCGCTGGGGCCGTTCGCTACGGGCAGAACAGAAAGCGCCGCGATGCTTGGCGGCCACGACATGCCGGTTAAATTCAGCCCCAGTACGCAGCCGCCGCCGCAGCCGGCGGGCGAGCCAAGCGCGTCTACTCCAAAAAAAAGATAATCGTTTGCGCCATTCAGGATTTCCGTGATGGGAGCGCACAACGGGCCCGCGGTGCTGCTCTGCTGGACACTTAAATTGCCAGCGGCCCGGGTCGAATTCATGACTCCCGATGCATTGAACCCAATACGATAAAGGCCCATAGGATTTGTCCCGCAGGCGTACAGAAATCCACTGGAATAATTTCCGGAATAATAATTCTTGTCGAACGCGCCGGAAAAAATGGGGTTATATCCACCCTGCAGGACTGTGTCGACAGAATTGGCCAATGCCGTGGATGCCTGAATCACAGCCGCGTTATCGCCGAGGTCGTATCCCGTGAACACAAACACCTTTTGCGATGTCTGGTCCAAAGTTGGCGCATCAAAAACCCCTATGCCAATTCCGGGGTCTGCGACAGTCAAGCTTGGCGTTCCTATGCAAGGCGGACTCCCTGAAGCGCACGCACCCACAGTGCTGCCCGACTCCCGCACGTAGAACAAGGTCGCGAATGTGTCCGCGACGAAAATGTTTCCGGACACGGCATCGAAGACCGGGCCAGTAAGAGAATTGCCCGAGGAAATCGTCATGGGCCAGCCTCCTGACGCTACCTCGGCGGGTGTCCCGTTGAAGACTCCCGTGAATTTATGGAGCACTCCAATATCATCCCCAACGTAAAGGGTGTCATTAGCATAGTTATAAAATGGCGACGAAATTGAGTCGGAAATGCTTCCAGAGAAAGTGAGGTTGAACAGGCAGGACGTACACGTTGCCGGGCAGGAAGACCATGGATTGCCGGTAGCAATGGGCGTAGGGGTTGTTGAAGAGCTGACCGTGCCCTGGCCCGCGACCCATTTCAGAATTTTTAGAATCGCAGTACCGCTGCCGCCCGCATTCGTCTCGACAAATGCCACTTTGCTGCCATCGCGGGAAAGGACAGGTGAGCTAAGGACCTGCCCCGAATTGTCCCCCGCCAGATTCGTATTGTAGGCCCACATGACCGAGGGCTGGCCGGTGCCGCAGATTCCCGTGCCGCCCGCTCCGCTGCCTGAATAGAGTTCGTTGATGGCCACGATGCTGGCCTGCCCGCCACCGACACCTGAGAGGCCCGTGGGGAACACGACGAAATCATTGGTGCAACTCGGCGTCGCGTTTATGTCGAACGAAAATTTCGCGGGATAGATAAAGTAATTCTGCGCATTCGTGGTCAAGGCGTTTGCGCCGAGATTGAACTGCCAATCCCGTATCAGCGGAGATGTGTCTCGTTGCCAGATGGGGCCGCGTCCCCGGCGGTCGCGCCACCTGCCGGAATCTTCGCGCTCCTCACGATCCTCCCGGAGAGACTCATGCTTTTCGAAAATGGAAAGATGCCGGTGAAAGCGAGGGTCCTGCATGGCTCTCCACGCATTCGGACCTGAGGGATGCCCGGAATAAATGACGTGGCGATTGCTCCAATCCACCGACATGTGCTCGGGCAGCACAAAATCCTGAAAACCGGCCGCTCGAGATTGCACGAGCAGCACGACCGCAAAAATCGCTGCGAAGCTTACAAACAACCAGATCCAACGTACACGGTTCATTGTCACTTCAAGCCTCTCGCCTGACTGCGATTATTAGGAAATGGGAAAGCGGAGGCTCTCACGCTTGGAATGAGACTCACTGCATGACTCGCGACCGCATTAGGAAACTAGGCACTTAGGGGACCATCGGATTGGACAATCACTTCGCTGAGAAACCCTTACGCTAGATTGATTTCCGTTCGAAACGATCGCAAGGAATGAGCGTTTGAGGGAGCAAAACAATCCTGTTTCAGGAGAACGCGGACCATGTTGGGAAATGTTCCGGTATAACGCAACCTTAGCTTACTTAGCTCCAGGTGCAGCCGCTAGTTGTTGCTGACGTACGTTTTCCGAGGGCGGCCCATGAAATTCAGCACGGACCCTGGGCAGCGCATTGGGGTACTTCTCTTGCAGGAACTGAATCAATTTCTCGCGCACCAGGCAGCGCAGATCCCAGGAAGCGCTGGAGTCGCGGGCGTCGAATAGCGCGCGCAGTTGAATCGCGTGGTCCGTGGCGTCCGTGACCTGCAGAACGCACACGCCGCCTTTCCATAGATCCGTGGATTCCAAAATGCTGCGCAACTCCGCGCGAACGGGTTCGACAGGCACCGAGTAGTCGACGTAGAGGACAACGGTAACCAGCAGATCCGAGCTGTTGCGTGTCCAATTCTGGAACGGATGTTCGATGAAGTAAGACAGAGGCAGCACGAGCCGCCGCAAATCCCAAATTCGCACTACAACATACGTTGTGCCAATTTCTTCGATCCAGCCCCATTCCCCTTCGACCACCACGACATCCTCGATGCGGATCGGTTGCGTGAATGCAATCTGGATCCCGGCAATCAAGCTGGAAAGAGTGCTTTTCATCGCCATACCGACGACCAGTCCGGCCAATCCCGCCGAGGCGAGCAGGCTCATGCCGATATGTTTGATCTCGGGGAAGGTCATCAACATGATGGAGAGCGCGACGACCACGACGCCCACCACTACGATCCGGTGCAGGACTTCAATTTGTGTGTGGACGCGCCGGGCGGATAGATTGTCCACCAAGTCGATGCGATACCGGGCGGAGATGAGGTCGGAGACGATGTGACTGATCAGAATAACCAACCATGCGGTCGCGGCGATTAAACCAAGGCCCGCTACCCGCTGGATTGGGGTCAGTGCATTCTCGGAAAGACGCGCGGCCGGGAGCGCGGCGATCAATGCGACCAGTGGCAGAATCCAGCGCGATGGCCACTCCCCGTGGCTCACCAGGGATTTAATAAAAACATCCCCTTTTCGCCGGGCCATGCGGGTTAAAACAAAAAATAAGACCGAGTGTCCTGCCAGTGCGACAAGAATCGCGCCCGTCAAAATAACGGCGGACCACATCCATGTACCCCAGTTCCTTAAGATAAATTCCATCTGCCGCTCCTAACGCGAGTCATCTGCACATTAGATGATTTTCATGGCTGTGGCGGAGTCGCCTTGCTAACAAACAGAATGCAGCCATGGTTCCTGAAGTCTCGAGGGCGGGGCACGATAATTTTACCGGGAATATCCGATTTAGACCTAAGGCTTTTGTGTCGAGGGTTCGCGACCAGTAGACGAGTCTCCGTACTCTGCCTGGGGCGAGAAAGCTGTCAATTCTATGCGCCCCTGAGATCAGATTGTTCAGTAGGGGAGACTCGAGATTGGTCCGTATGCATTCCTTCGCCTACAATCACAGGATTGGTGAAAAGAATCGCGTTGGGAATCACAATGCGTTTCGAATTGGAATCCAGGATAATCGTAGCTCGGGCTTGGATGTCTTCCACCTTTCCTTCCAGGCCTGTTACCGCGATCCAGTCACCCACTCGAAATGGTTCCTGAAATAACAATAAAATTCCCGCGAGAAAATTTTGCAGAATGTTTTGAAACGCGAAGCCTATGGCAACGCTTCCGACTCCCAGCATCTTGATTAAATCACTGGCGTGAAACGAGGGAGCCACCGCAGACAGGGCAACCAGGAAGCCGAATATGGCCACGGTCACCTGGGCGAGTTGGCCGAGGAGCAATCCCAGATTCTGCCGCCGCCCATGTTGATTAGTAAATCGGCGAACGAGGGATTTGGCGCCAGACGCCAGAAAAAGAAATAAAACTAAAATAATTACGGAGAGGATGATGTTGGG
>DATAPT010000160.1:0-11681 GCA_036265065.1 Candidatus Acidiferrales bacterium
GGGCTTCAGCCTGCGGGGGTTAGTCCCTTCAATAGACAACCCCGCAGGCTGAAGCCCGCGCCACTTGAAGCAGGATCATGTTTGACGCACCCATCCGCGCCCTGATAGTTTGTCTGCTTATGTCTTTGCGCCAAAACACACTAATTCTAATCCATGAGCGTGGGCAATGAACGTTCCCCCATCCTCCCGAATCGCCTTCCAGGGCGAACGCGGCGCATTCAGCGAAGAAGCGGCCGTAAAACTTCTGGGCGAGGATATTCAACTCGTCCCGCGCACGACTTTTGAACTGCTGTACAGCAGCATCAAGGACGGCGCCGCAGATTACATCCTCGCGCCCATTGAAAACAGCCTGGCCGGCTCCGTCCACCGCTCCTACGATCTGCTGATCACGAGCGGCTTGCACATTCAGACGGAAGTCGTGATCCCCATCGTCCATAACCTGATCGGGGTTCCTGGCGCGACTTTTGAAAAAATCACGCAAGTTTCCTCGCATCCCGTAGCGCTTGCACAGTGCGAAAATTTTTTCGCGAGCCACCCTGCCATCAAGCGTGTGGCCACCGACGACACCGCAGGAAGCGTCCGCGAAGCGATGGGCGCGGGCGACCCGACCAAAGCCGGAATCGCCAGCAAGCGCGCCGCAAAAGTTTACGGCGGCTTAATTTTGCGCGAACATCTCGAAGATCATCCGGAAAATTACACACGCTTCCTGCTGCTCGCCACCTCCGCCGACGTCGCGGAAAACGCAGACAAACTTTCGCTGGTTCTGTACCTCGCGCACAAGCCCGGTTCCTTGTGTTCCGTCCTGAACGCGTTCGCGCGGCGCAATTTAAATTTGCTGAAAATCGAAAGCCGCCCCATTCCCGGCACGCCATGGAGCTACTGCTTCTATCTCGACCTCCAGGCTTCGCTCAAAGATGAGCAAACGCGCGCGGCTCTCGAAGAGCTAAAAGATTTCTCTGATTCTGTTAAAATTCTTGGCTGTTACCCACAAGCAAGGGTTTAAACTATTTGCCGCGGATGCGCACTGGGTAGCACAGGCTCCAGCCTGTGGGTTTTCATCCGTCTATCAATGGTCCCTCGCTGGCGGAACGTCTTTGTAAAGAACTGGCAAGACCATGTAGCGCTCGCCTTCAGGCGAGCAATTTGGGTTCACTCCCGTGCCCGCCTGAAGGCGGGCGCTACAAAACATTGCCGCCAATTCGTGATGGCGTGGAAACAAAAAAGTTTAAGCAATTAATCTCGCAAACCCAGAAATGCAACAGGAGGAAATGTGAAGGTTTATTACGATAAAGACGCGGATGTGAACTACATAAAAAATAAAAAGATCGCCGTGATTGGTTTTGGATCGCAGGGCCATGCCCACGCCATGAATCTTTCGGATTCAGGCTGCGACGTAATCGTCGGCCTCAAGCCCACTAGCGCTTCGGTCGCCAAGGCGCAAAAAGCTGGATTGCGCGTGATGTCCGTGCGCGAAGCCGCTGAAGCAGCGGACATTGTCATGATCCTCACGCCGGACGAACTGACGCCGGCTATCTACGACGCTGAAATCGCGCCAACCATGCGCGCCGGGAAATATCTCGCGCTCGCGCACGGCTTCTCGATTCACTTCGGATTCATCAAGCCGCCGAAGGACGTCAACGTTTTCATGGTTGCGCCCAAGGGTCCGGGCCACCTCGTGCGCCATCAATTTTCGCAAGGCGCGGGAGTTCCATGCCTGATCGCAGTCCATCAAGATCCAGCAGGTGACACCAAGAAAATCGGCCTCGCCTATGCCAGCGCCATCGGCGGAGCGCGCGCCGGCGTCATCGAAACCAACTTCAAGGAAGAAACCGAAACGGATCTCTTCGGCGAACAGTCCGTGTTGTGCGGCGGCCTGACGGCGCTGATTCAGGCGGGCTTCGAAACCCTGATCGAAGCAGGCTACGCTCCCGAGATGGCCTATTTCGAATGCTGCCATGAAATGAAGCTGATCGTGGACCTCGTCTACGAAGGCGGCATCTCCGAAATGCGCTATTCGATTTCGAACACCGCCGAATACGGCGACCTCACGCGTGGCCCGATCGTGATCGACAAGGCCACCAAAGAGCGCATGAAGGGCATCCTGGCTGACATTCAATCCGGCAAATTTGCCAAGGAATGGATGGCGGAAGCCGCCGGCGGCCTCAAGAACTTCAAAGCCCTGCGCGAAGCCGGCCAGAAGCACCCCATCGAAAAAGTTGGCGGTGAGTTGCGCGCCATGATGCCGTGGATGAAAAAGAACCGCGTAATCGCCGAAGGCGCATAAATTGTATTGCGTGGCATAGGCTTCAGCCTGTGCGGTTTTAACTCTTGCAAGGACTAAAACCGCACAGGCTGAAGCCTATGCCACCCAAACCGCCAGCAAATGGTCGCGTTACATTGAACACAAATTGTCTCATCGCATCCATTAGGCGTAAAAATCAAATCTGATTTCTTTTTCACGAATTACGATTCACGAATCACAAATCACGGTTCACTAGTCACCAGCCACTAGTCACCGGTCACCAACTCCCCCGGAGGCATCATGGACCCGCGTCTCAGAGAACACAGCCGCCACATCGTCGACGGCCCGTCAAGGGCGCCCGCGCGCGCTTATTTTTACGCCATCGGCCTTACCGATGAAGATCTCGCAAAGCCGCTCGTTGGCATCGCCAACACCTGGATCGAAGCGATGCCCTGCAATTCGCACCTGCGCCACCTTGCCGAAAAAGTGAAGGAAGGCGTTCGCGCCGCAGGTGGCACGCCGCTGGAATTCAACAGCATCGCCATCAGCGACGGCGAAACGATGGGCACGGAGGGCATGAAAGCATCGCTCATCAGTCGCGAATTAATCGCCGACTCGATTGAGCTCGTCGGCCACGGCTACATGTTTGACGCCATGGTCGCGCTCTCCGGCTGCGACAAAACGATTCCCGCGACCGCCATGGGCCTGACCCGCTTAAACCTGCCGAGCCTCGTTCTCTACGGCGGCTCGATCCAACCGGGGCGCTTCCGCGGGCACGACGTGACAATTCTGGATGTGTTTGAAGCCGTTGGAGCGCACTCCGCCGGAAAAATGTCCGACGCGGATTTGAAAGAAATCGAGCACGTCGCGTGCCCGGGCGCAGGCGCGTGCGGCGGCCAGTTCACGGCCAACACTATGGCAACGGCACTGGAATTTATCGGCCTCACGCCTATGGGAATGGGCAACGTCCCGGCCACCGATCCGAAGAAAGATGACGCCGCGTATCGCGCGGGAACGCTGGTGATGGATTTGTTGCGCAAGGGAATTACCCCGCGCCAGATTCTGACGCGCGAGGCGTTTGAAAACGCAATCTTCGCCGTCGTCGCCACCGGCGGCTCAACCAACGCCGTGCTTCATTTGCTAGCCATGGCGAAGGAAGCGAACATCGAATTAAAACTCGACGATTTCGGCGACATCAGCGCGAAGACTCCCCTGCTCGCCGACATGAAGCCGTGGGGAAAATATACGGCTGTCGATTTGTACAACGCCGGGGGAAACGCGCTGCTCGCGAAGCGCCTTCTGGATGCAGGCATCCTTCATCGCGGCCAAATGACCACCAGCATGAAAACGCTGGACGAAGAAGCGATGGCCGCAAAAGAAACGCCGGGGCAGGACGTCGTGCATCCGCTTTCCGATCCAATTAAAACGACGGGCGGCTTGATGGTTTTGCGCGGCAATCTGGTGCCCGATGGATGCGTGGTGAAAACTTCGGGACACGAAAGACCGTATCACCGCGGCCCGGCGCGAGTTTTCGATCGCGAGGAATTCGCCATGGATGCAGCGATGAAGGGCGAAATCAAAAAGGGTGACGTAGTTATCGTGCGTTACGAAGGCCCCCGCGGCGGCCCCGGCATGCGCGAAATGCTTGGTCTCACCGCCGCTATCGTCGGACAAGGGCTCGGCGAAGACGTTGCGCTTTTGACCGACGGCCGATTCAGTGGCGCAACACGCGGCCTGATGGCTGGACACGGTTCGCCCGAGGCGGCGCGCGGCGGTCCCATCGCCATCGTCGCCGAGGGAGATCAAATTGTTTTCGATCTGGCGAAGAAGAGTCTAACCATCGAGTTGAGCGACGCAGAAATCAAAGCGCGCCTCGCAAAATGGAAAGCGCCCGAGCCGAACTACAAAACCGGCGTGTTCGCCAAATATGCGAAGCTGGTGAGTTCCGCGGCATTGGGAGCGATCACGACGGCGGACCTCTAATCGGCGCCTATTCCCGAATTCTGATTTATTGTCATTCCGAGCGAACCGAGGAATCTCTCTTGTAGAATGTGGCCGAAGAGAGATTCCTCACTTCGCTAGGAATGACAAACCGTGGTACTTTTTCAGCAAGCTTAGTGCTGTAAGAGGAGTTCCCATGAAAAAAAGACCACGAACTTCAAATCCCGCGCGGCGGCACGCGTCGCTTGGCCTGCTTTCGTTTCTGATTCTGGCGGTGGCCACCGTGGCCATGGCCGACTCGCTCGTCCTCAAGGAACAAGGCAGCTTTTTTGTTGGCGGCCGCACGATTTTCACCGACGCGCTCACCGGATCGACGACTGGCTTTCTTGGCAGCGGCATCAACACGGGAAGCATTACTGTCGACCAGATGTACGTGCAATACCAGATTCCCGAGGGCGCCGAATCGCATGTACCCGTGGTGATGGTTCACGGCTGCTGCCTCAGTTCGAAGAGCTACGAAACCACTCCCGACGGCCGCATGGGCTGGAATGAATATTTTTTGCGAAAACATCGCTCGGTCTATCTTCCCGATCAGGTTTCGCGCGGACGCTCCGGTTTCGACGCCACAATTTATAACGAAATAAAATTGGGAAAGCGTCCCGCGAGCGACATGCCCGAAATTCGCACGGCGACCCACGAAATTGCGTGGCTGGGATTCCGCTTCGGGCCCTCCGCTGGCAAAGCATTTCCGAACGAGCAATTTCCAGTCGAGGCGATGGACGAGTTTGGCAAACAGGTAATCCCGGATTTGAACGGCACGCTTCCAGCTGTCAATCCCACGTGGACGAATCTTTCCGGCCTCGCAATCAAGCTAAAAGGCGCGGTCTTGATGGGTCACTCAGAATCGGGCTTCTTTCCCGAGCAAGCCGCGCTCATTAATCCTGCGGATATTAAAGCCGTGATCACAATCGAAACTGGCTGCCCGGTGCTGGACGCAACTCAAATTGCCAAGCTCGCAAAAATTCCCACGCTCGTCGTCTTCGGCGATCATCTCGACGACGTTCCCGCTTCCCCCATCAACTGGCCCGAAAGATTCGCCAGTTGCCAGAAATTCGTTGAGCAAGTGAAGGCCGCGGGCGGCGATGCGACCATGATGCACTTGCCCAAGTACGGACAATTTGGCAACAGCCACATGCTGATGCAGGATAAGAATAGCAACCAGATTGCTGACCTGATTCTGAAATGGATCGATGAACACGTGGAAAGCAAGAAGGCAGCTGCTAACAAGCAAAATTAACTCGGACCAAACGACCCACCGTGGATCGCAAAACACAATTAACCGCAGAATTCCGCGCACTGTGCACGCTGTGCGATGAGACGATCGCGCGCAATCTGCGCCAGAATCTCATTCAATCCCTCAGCCCGCGCAAATTTACCGAGCCCGAACATCGCATCGTCTTTGAATCCATCTGCGCCCTGTTTCCGCGCGGCCCCATCACCGCGCAAAAATTAATCGTCCACCTAAACAATCGCGGGTTTCCCGACACCGACGTCGAAAAATATTTCCAGCCTGATGAAAAACGTTCTCCGGAGCAAGGCGGCGGCAAGCTCGTCGTATTTTATTTGTTGGCCATCGCCGTACTGGTGCTCGCGCTTCCCTTTTTCTTCGGAACCATTCGCCGCTTCGTTCGCGAATCCCTCATGCAGCGCGTGACTTCCGTTCACTACGAAATTCTGTGTCCCCCGAAAGCATTGACGCAGGATGCCATGGCTAAATTCGCCACGCAGCGCGAGCATCTGTTTACAGCGCTCAATAAAAAACTGGGCGACGCCGATTCCAACAAGGAAATCCGCGTCATCTTCGACCCGAAATTTAGCTCGGACGCGCCGGACGCCTCCGGACGCCAACCGTACTCAGTAACCGGAGCGACGATTCGCACAACGCTGAAGGGGGAAACGCCGCAGCTTCCGTCTGCTGCCGATGCCGAATCTCTCCTCTACGCGGCGTGGGGAGACCCGGGAAATCCGTTGCTCGCGCGATGGATTGCCACCTGGCTTGCGGGACAAATTAATGGAGCGGATTTTGGAATGGCCGCCGCGCAAGTGGAGCAAAGGCTCGGCCACAAAACAGTCGCAGTCCTGCTAGCCGATCCCGGCGGCGAAATTTCCTCACCCAAAGATCAAATCTCGCTCGGCGTCGCATGGATCAGCGAAATCGAAGAATTCGGCGGCATGGACGACGTGAAAAAACTCTACGCCGCGAAAATGTCTCACGCCAATGTCGCAGATGTGACGCGCGCCCTAAACACAACGCCGATAGAACTGGACCGAAAATGGCAGCTTTGGATGTACGCGTATCTAGCCGGAATGCCTTCGATGCCCAGCGATTCTTCGATGCCAATGAATATGCCTGGAGAAATGCAGTAGCTGGTGACTGGTGACTGGTGACTGGTGACTGGTGACTGGTGACTGGTGACTGGAAAATGCTGCACCCGCGTCGATGAGTCAAGAGAAATTTGAGACCTGAAATTTACGGCCCTCTGCGATTGTGAAATTAGCTGCCTAAGGCTGGAAGCTTGCGATTTTGAATTTCTTAATTTGAAATTTTAAATTTCGAATCTTAAATTTCATTCTCATTGATTCGGTCTGACATTTTCTCCCGTACTTCCTCTCACCCATCCCCCCGGCATCCCAATCCGTCTCGATCACACTATTTACAAATTTAAATCGTCATACTTGTTCGCAGCATCTCGGTACGCTTGCGCCGGAAAAGGCTTCGTCGCGCCATGAATATTCCATCGCCCCGGAATTTTAAAATGGCAGGACGGGCATGCACCGTGTTGAAGCGTGTTTTCCAAAACGTTGTGCCACGATCTGCGAATCACAATTTTCCCGCAGCCGGGGCAAATCGTGTCCGCAGCTCCGGTGTGAATATTTCCTTCATACACGTAGTTAAGGCCCGCTTCCAGAGCGATCTTGCGCGCCGCGTGCAAAGTTCCCGGCGGCGTGGCAGGTTTATCGCGCAATTTGAAATCCGGATGGAACGCCGTGAAATGCAGCGGCACATCCGGCCCAAGATGCTCCAAAATCCAGTCAGATAACAAACTAATTTCAGCGAGATCGTCATTCAGTGTCGGAATCACCAGATTTGTAATCTCAAACCAGACACCCGTCTCCTCTTTCAACCACGTCAGCATGTCCAGCACAGGCTGCAAATGCGTAAGCGTGATCTTGCCGTAAAATCCTTCGGTAAATCCCTTCAAGTCCACATTCGCCGCGTCCACGTGATCGTAAACATCATGAAACGCTTCCTGCGTGATGTAGCCGTTCGTGACCATCACTGTGCGGATTCCCGCTTCGCGCGCGGCCTGGCAGATGTCGATCACGTATTCGCCCCAGATGGTCGGCTCGTTATAGGTAAACGCGATGGACGGGCAGCCGTAACGAATGGCCAGCGCAACAATATCTTCAGGCGGAATATGCGTCGAGCGCACTTGATCGGCTTGCGATTTTGAGATGCTCCAATTCTGGCAAAAAAAGCAGCCCATGTTGCAGCCCGCCGTGCCCAGCGAAAAAACGCGCGTTCCCGGCAAAAAATGGTTCAGCGGCTTTTTCTCGATCGGATCGATTTGCAGCGCCGCCGGCGACGCATATCCCAGGCTGTAAAGTTTTCCTCCCTGATTCACGCGAATAAAACAAAATCCGGCCTGCCCTTCCCCGATGTGGCAATGTCTTGGGCAAAGATAACAATGCACGCGGCCGTCCGGCATGGGCTCCCACCAACGGCCTTCGTGCAGCGATTCAGTTTTTTGAAATAATTTTAATTCGTTCATGGCAACCTACCGAGGGGCACTTCTGTCCCGCAAGCAATCTGTTACGTTGTGTTAATCTACGTGCAGTATACACCTTATTTGTAAAAAAGATTTTCGTTGTGTGCCCGACGAAATGCTTCGGGAAATAAGATCAGGTTCGGCCTGGAACGAAATGGCAATCTCAAAATTGAAAATTCAAATTTGAAATTTCAAATCTGGGAGTTCAAATCTGAGACTTCAAATCCAAGTTGTCTGATTTAAAAGTAAGAACCGCGAGATCCCGCAAGCCAGCCAACCTCAACTCTAAAAGCTTGAAAGAAAAGTCCCGGAGGGACGATATATGGTAGCCCACCGTTTTCATTTCAACGGTGGGAAATGTATCGCTGCGCGGACAAAAGCCCCGTGAGGGGCGACACAAGCTTTTCCAGAAAAACATCGGAATGCCTATGGCGCATCATCCCTGCTTTGCGCACGCCGCCGCTCCTCGGTCCACTCCAAAAACCGGCTCAACCGTTTCCGTTCGCGCCATCCGAGCCGAAAAAATTCCCCCGCCCCAAGCGCATGCATATCCCCGCCGAAAAACGTTTCAAGACGCCAGCGAAGGTATGGGCTGGCCCACGGCCGCAACCGATATCCTTTTGCTGTGATCCAGTAGTAGCGCAGCGCGGCGAATATCACGAGGCTAGTTCCACCCCTCGCGTTCGCGCAACGAAGTAATCTGCGCAGCATGGTGACGCCCGTGCCACGCGTAGTGGTGCACAAGATTGTCCACCGTCATCACGCCATTCACGGGATGGCGCAAGAGTCGCGCAAAATCTTCGGGTTGCAGCGCGCGCAGCAAACTGTCCCAGCGCAAATGAAGAAATTCCAGGAGTGACAGAGAAACTTCCACCGGCGCTGTCCGCGAATCAGGAAGTTCCGCCCATAGCGCTTCCTCATACGGTTTCACGATTGGCTCAACTTCGGTCAGCGCCAGCTTCAGTCGCACGTACGCATTCATGTGGCTGTCCGGCAGATGATGCGCCACTTGCCGCACCGTCCAGCCCTCAGCCCGATACGGTGTATCGAGTTGCCCGCCGGAAAGCCCGCCCACCGCCTCGCGCAATCGCTTCGGTGTTTCTTCAATTTGCGCAATCGCCACCAATCGCTCAGCAGGCGTCAGCAAGCTCCTCGCTTCATATTTCCCAATCGGGTAGCGCAAATCCACGCCCGTCATTTATTCCTCTCCGTGAAGACAGCAAGCAAAATCCATCCTAAATATTCCGCTACATGCCAAAAAATCAATTCAACTTTTCCTGACGAGTGTATCGCAATTCATCCCCTTAAGTTTTCAACATTTGCTGTAGCCCGCCTCTTCTGAGGCGGGGGGTTAGACCATGTCCTACTCGGCAGTAGATCTAGACTCAGGCGCGAATACTGCCCAGCAATATTCTGCGCCATACTTTCACCTAAACCCTCGCATCTAAAGAGGCGAGCTACAGCACCCAATCCCCCGCTTGAAATTTTAACCTGGCGGGAGTAGCGTAAACTTCGCCTCGCCTTCACAACACGAGCCTATGTCGATTCGTAGAGAAGGAGAACACAAATATGGCCACAACCATGCCAATGCCGTCACTCGATCGAAATGTTTCGCAATTTATCGCCCGAACGCACAAAATTTTAATTAACGGCAAGTGGGTCGATGCCGCCTCCGGCAAAACTTTCCCCACATATAATCCCGCCACAGGCGAAGTTCTATCCCGCGTCGCCGAAGGCGACAAGGAAGACGTAAATCGCGCCGTGAAGGCCGCCCGCGCCGCGTTTGAAACCGGGCCGTGGTCAAAAATCACGCCGTCCCAGCGCGGCCGCATGATCTGGAAGCTCGGCGACTTGATCGAACAGCATCTCGAAGAATTTGCGCAGATTGAATCGCTCGACAACGGAAAGCCTCTCACCGTCGCGCGCGTCGCCGACGTGCCTCTCGCGGCTGACCTTTTCCGCTACATGGCCGGATGGGCCACGAAGATCGAAGGCAATACGATTCCGATTTCTTCAGGCGGCGGAAAAACACAATTTCTAGCCTACACAGTTCGTGAACCTGTGGGCGTCGTCGCGCAAATTATTCCCTGGAATTTCCCGCTGCTGATGGCCGCATGGAAACTCGGTCCCGCGCTTGCCACCGGCTGCACGGTCATTTTGAAACCCGCGGAGCAAACACCGCTTTCCGCTCTGCTGCTTGGTGAACTGATTGCGGAAGCCGGCATTCCCGACGGCGTCGTGAACATCGTTCCGGGCTACGGAGAAACCGCTGGCGCGGCTCTCGCCGCTCATCCGGATGTGGACAAAGTTGCGTTCACGGGCTCGACGGAAGTCGGCAAATTAATTTTGCAGGCAGCTGCCGGAAATCTGAAAAAAGTTTCGCTCGAGCTCGGCGGAAAATCACCGAACATTGTGCTCGACGATGCGGACGTTGAATCCGCAATTCCGGGAGCGGCGAGCGCGATTTTCTTCAACCACGGACAGTGCTGCTGCGCCGGTTCGCGACTCTTCATCGAAAGCGATATTTTCGACAAGGTCGTCGACGGCGTCGCGCAACACGCCAGCAAGATTCGCGTCGGCCCCGGAATGGATCCTTCGAGCGACATGGGCCCTCTCGTTTCCGAAGAACAAATGAATCGCGTCTGCGGCTACCTCGAATCGGGTTTGTCGGAAGGCGCAAAAGCCGTCACCGGCGGCTCGCGCGAAGGAGACAAGGGCTATTTCGTAAAACCCACCGTGCTCGTGAATACCAACGACAATATGAAAGTGGTGCGCGAAGAAATTTTTGGCCCTGTGGTCACCGCGATTCCTTTCCGCAACATCGAGGAAATCGCCGCGCAAGCCAACAACTCCAATTACGGCCTGGCAGCCGGAATCTGGACTCGCGACATCAAGAAAGCGAACAGGCTGGCCAGCCTCCTCCGCGCCGGAACCGTGTGGATCAATTGCTACAATATTTTCGACGCCGCGCTCCCCTTCGGCGGATACAAAGAATCCGGCTGGGGCCGCGAAATGGGCCACGAAGTCCTCGAGCAATACACGGAGGTTAAAGCCGTGTGCACGCCAATTTCGTAAGCGCGGCGTAATTACGAAGGTCGTTATCTAAAGAGAAATAATGATGAAAAATGAAAAAGGACCGAAGATTTTTTCGGCCCTTTTTCATTTCAATCAGATTAGTGCAGACCCAAGTTCAAGCAGATTCAAATTCAAGCAGAATCAAGTTGGAATAGATAACGAGCCCGCGCGCAAATAACAAGTCCCGGAGGGACGAAAGATCGTAGCCCACCGTTTTCAACGGTGGGAATCCGAATGGGCTCGGACAAAAGCCCCGGAGGGGCGGCACATGGTTTCACGCCCGATGGCCCGCAATGTGTCGCCCCTCCGGGGCTGGGATGGAGATTCCAAGATTTCCCACCGTTAAAAACGGTGGGCTATGGTGTTTCGTCCCTCCGGGACTCCGAAAAAAAAACGCACGAATGGTTATAACCTCGGGATTTTTTTGGTGGAAGATACAACTGGTTTACTGCGCCAGCGCACGGACCCAAATACGGCTCGTCGCAGGTTTTCCTAAATGAATCGTGCGATTGCCAACCGCAAGCGTCATGGTTTCATCATACTCACGGTTGCGGATGCGTACGCGCGCGCCGGGATGCAGCGTGAGCCCCGAA
>DATAPT010000161.1:0-5876 GCA_036265065.1 Candidatus Acidiferrales bacterium
CTGCTTGATTCAAAAGTGCCCGCCTGAAGGCGGGCGCTACAAAAACACGTCAATTTCGAGTTCTCACACAGACTCTGAAGCGCGCGCCAAACAAATCTCATGCCAACTCGTGTTAAAATTTGCGGGATCACCACTTGGGAAGACGCGCGTTTATCGATTGATCTGGGAGCTTCCGCGCTGGGTTTTAATTTTTATCCGCCCAGCCCACGTGCTATCAGTCCTGCGGATGCGTGGAGTATCATCCGGCGTTTGCCGCCATTTGTAGAGGCGGTCGGTGTGTTTGTGAATTGGCCGCCGCTGGTCGTGGGCGCATTGGCGCGTGCGCTGCGGCTCGGGTCCGTGCAGCTTCATGGAGCGGAATCGCCCGCGGAAGCAGCAGAATTAGGGCGCAAGCATCGTGTGATCAAAGCGATTCAAGTGAAGCGCGGTTTCCGCGCCGCTTCGCTCGCTCGATACCGCGCGGCGGATGCGGTTCTGCTGGATGGATTTGCACCGGGCTTGCATGGTGGCACGGGTCGCACACTGGATTGGAAATTGGCGCATGGGGCGCGACGCTACGGGCGAATTATTTTGGCGGGCGGACTGAAGCCGGACAATATTGCAGAGGCAATTCGCGTGGCGCGGCCGTATGCCGTGGATGTGGCGAGCGGCGTGGAAATGCGGCCAGGGCGCAAGGATCCAGTGCGGTTGCGCGAATTGTTTAGGGCCATCGAATCCGCGCAGCGATAGATTTTGGGTTTGCATTTTGTAGCCCGCCTCTTCAGAGGCGGGGATTTTCTGTGCAACCGGCAATATTGTGCATGCGGATCGTGCATGCGGATCGTGACTGAAGATTGTACCTAGGTAGACTGTAAACCCCCGCCTCTGAAGAGGCGGGCTACAGCAGACGGAAGGAAACGATGAGCAGCGCCACACAAAAATGGCCGGACTCGAAAGGCCGATTTGGGCCCTACGGAGGCCGCTACGTACCCGAAACGCTCGTCGCGCCGCTCGAAGAGTTGGAGCGCGCCTATGATGACGCGCGCAAAGATCCCAATTTTCAAACAGAGCTCGACTACCTGCTCAAGAATTTTGCCGGGCGGCCGACACCGCTGCAGTTTGCTTCACGGCTGACGGAGCACCTTGGCGGACCGCGCATCTATATCAAGCGTGAAGACTTGCTCCATACCGGGGCGCACAAGATCAACAATTGTATCGGCCAAGGTTTGCTCGCAGTCAGGATGGGCAAGCGCCGCATCATCGCGGAAACCGGCGCAGGGCAGCACGGCGTTGCCACCGCAACGGTTGCGGCACGCCTCGGACTCGAATGCGTCGTGTACATGGGCGTGGACGATATGGAGCGGCAGCGGCTCAACGTTTTTCGCATGCGTTTGCTGGGCGCGGAAGTCGTCGGCGTAAACTCCGGCACTCGCACGCTCAAAGATGCGATCAACGAAGCGATGCGCGACTGGGTCACGAATGTGCGCACCACGCATTATTTGCTCGGCTCGGTGTTGGGAGCGCATCCGTATCCGATGATGGTGCGCGATTTTCATCGCGTGATTGGCGTGGAAGCTCGCGCACAAATTCTGGAAATTGAAAGGCGTTTGCCGGATTTGCTTGTGGCGTGTGTTGGTGGCGGTTCCAACGCCATCGGCTTATTCCACGCGTTTCTGAACGATGAAACCGTGAAAATGCTTGGCGTGGAAGCTGGTGGACGCGGAATGACGCTCGGCGAGCATGCCGCGCGAATGGCCGCAGCTGAGGGATATTCGGGCGCGCATCCGGGAGTGCTGCAGGGAACCTATTCCTACGTGCTGCAAACTCCCGACGGCCAGATCGCCAACACGCATTCCGTTTCCGCGGGACTCGATTATCCCGCGATTGGCCCTGAGCACGCGATGCTCTCCGATTTGCATCGCGCCGCGTACACAGCCGTGAGCGATGATGAGGCAGTGGCTGCCGCGCGCATGCTGGCGCGAATGGAAGGTATAATTCCCGCGCTCGAATCGGCGCACGCGCTTGCCGAAGTGATCAGGCGCGCGCCGAAAATGTCTCGCGAAGCAATTATAATTTTGAATTTATCCGGGCGCGGCGATAAGGATATGGAAATCCTGGCCCGCTATTTGTAGGTTTTAGTAGCGCGGGCTTCAGCCTGCGGGGTTTTTGCCTTGCGGGAATTGAAATCCGCAGGCTGAAGCCCGCGCCACAAAAAGCAATGTCACACGCGACTACAACCATGACGAATCAAACGCGCATCGCGCAAAAGTTTGCAGCCCTGCGCAGCACCGGCGAAATGGGCCTTGTCGCCTACATCACCGCAGGCGATCCGACACTCGCCGCAACCGAGCAATTTGTGCTCGCTTTGGCCGAAGCCGGCGCGGACGTTATCGAACTCGGCGTGCCCTTCAGCGATCCCGTGGCAGATGGCCCGGTGATTCAGCGAGCGAGCGAGCGCGCGCTTCGCAACGGCACAACTCTTTCAAACGTGCTTTCGCTAGTAAAATCTTTGCGAGCGAAAACGCAGGTGCCCCTCGTTTTGTTCAGCTACTACAATCCGGTGTTGCAGATGGGGCTGGAAAAATTCGCCGAAGCCGCAAAAACTGCCGGCGCCGATGGAGCGCTGATTACAGATATCACCCCGGAAGAAGCCGGTGAATACCGGGCAGCGATGGCTGCGCATGGATTGGATACCGTTTTCCTCGCCGCCCCAACATCCACCGATGAGCGCCTCGCACTGATTTCAAAATCGACCAGCGGATTTCTCTATTTAATTTCGCGAACCGGCGTCACTGGAACAAAAGACCAGCTAGCGGATGAATTGCCTGCGCTGGCGCGGCGCGTGCGGCGCTTTACGGAATTGCCGATTGCCATCGGCTTCGGCATTTCGCTCCCCGGCCACGTTTCCTTGTTGGGCGGGTTGGCGGATGCCGCCGTCGTAGGGTCGGCCTTGGTGGAAGAGATTGAGCGTGCTGATTCGATTGACGCAGCGGCCGCAGCTCTGGCCGCACGAGTAAAATTATTGAAAGGCGCGGCGGCGGCCGGAATGAGCCGGCGGGAGCCACAGGCATGAGCGTAGAAGACTGGCGTCACAAAATTGATGAAATCGATAAGCGCCTGGTCGAATTGCTCAACGAGCGTTCGCGCTGCGTCGTGGAAATCGGAAAAATTAAACAAACGACGGGCGATGCGCTCTATCAGCCGGACCGTGAGAAACAAGTGCTCGATGGCGTGGTGAGTGCAAATCCGGGTCCGCTTCCCGACGCAGCGATTCGCAGGTTATTTGAACGCATTCTGGATGAAGCTCGCTCCGTTGAACGAGTGGTGATGCACAGCGGCGACGGGAAAAAGGACAATTAGTAGCGCCGGCGTCTCAAAAAGCAAAATCGAATTCTTTAAACAGGAAGAGGAGTTGAAATGGTTGTCGTAATGCAAGAGGGCGCAAAAGAGGAACAGATCCAGCATGTGATTGACCGGCTCGTGTCGATGGGATTTGACATTCATCGCTCGACGGGCGCGTCGCAAACCGTGCTGGGCGCGGTGGGAGTTCCGGCGGACTTCGATCCGCGCGACGTGGAAGTCCTCGACGGCGTGCGCGAAGTGGTGCGCATCACGCACCCATACAAGCTTGCCAGCCGCGCGTTTCGCCCTGAAGGAAGTGTGATTCAATTGCCGTTGGGTGTCCGCATAGGTGGTCCGGAAGTGGTGATCGCAGCAGGGCCGTGTTCAGTCGAGACCCCGGAACAGATGGGCCTGATCGCGCAGCGCGTGGCAAAAGATGGGGCAAAAATTCTTCGCGGAGGCGCTTTCAAACCGCGCAGCTCACCTTACAGTTTTCAGGGGCATGGTGAGAAGGGACTCATCATGTTGCGCGAAGCGGCGGAAAAAAACGGCCTGCTCGTTTGCAGCGAAGTGATGGATGCGTCGCAAATCCCGCTGATGTTGCCGTACGTGGACATTTTTCAGGTCGGGGCGCGCAACATGCAGAATTATTTTCTGCTCCGCGCACTTGGGACTGTAAGCAAGCCGGTGCTGCTCAAAAGAGGTTTGTCCGCCACGATCGAAGAGCTGCTGCTGAGCGCCGAATACATCATGGCCGGCGGGAACCACAATGTGATTCTGTGCGAGCGAGGCATCCGCACATTTGAGACGGCCACGCGCAATACGTTTGACATCTCCGCGATTCCGGTCATCCAGAAACTTTCGCATCTTCCCATCGTTGCCGATCCGTCGCACGGCGTGGGGATTCGCAACCAGGTACCGCCCATGGCCCGCGCCGCCGTGGCTGCAGGCGCCGATGGGCTACTGCTCGAAGTTCACAACGATCCGGAACACGCTTACTCGGACGGCGCGCAATCTCTCTTTTTTGACCAATTTGAAAAACTCATGGCCGGACTTCGCATCATCGCTCCCGCAATCGGCCGGAACATCGCCTAATCCATGCCCGCCTCCTTCCGCCGCGCTGCAATCGTTGGAACAGGATTAATCGGCGGCTCGTTTGCGCTCGCGCTTCGCAAACATTTTCCGAAAACCGAAGTGGTCGGTTGGGACAAGACGCAGGTCCTGGATCAAGCGCTCGAAAGAAACGCGATCAAGGAAGGGATTGCGGACTTGCCGACTGCTCTCAAGGGTGCGGATTTAATTTATATCTCGTTGCCCGTGGGGCACACGATCGAACTTCTCCCGGAAATTGGTCGGCTTGCTCCGAGGAATGCGCTGGTAACGGATGCGTGCAGCACCAAGCGGTCCGTATGCGCCGCGGCCGTGGAGGCGTTTCGCGAAGGCGGCGCTCATTTTCTTGGCGGGCATCCCATGGCGGGAAAAGAAATTTCCGGAATCGCCTCCGCGGAAGCGAATTTATTTCGCGGATCGAAGTACGCTCTAATTCCCACAGCGACAAAAGCAGCCGATCCCTCAAAAATGGGTTCGCAGGCAGCAAATTTTGTCGCGGTCATCGAGAAATTTGGAGCGGAGCCGATGTGGCTGGCCGCGGATGTGCACGATCGGGCCGCAGCGGTCATTTCGCATTTGCCGCAACTTCTTTCGGTCGCCCTTGCGGGAGTCGTTCGCAAACAGACGGACGAAACAGGCTTGCCCGTCACCCTGGCGGGGCGCGGGCTTCGCGATTCTTTGCGGCTGGCGGGCAGTCCATATTCCGTATGGCGTGATATTATTTTAACGAACAGCGACAATCTGGAGCAGATGCTGGACCAAATGATCCAGGCTCTGGAACAAGTGCGGAGTGAATTGCGGACGCGCGCTCTGGAAGAGGAATTCTCGGAAGCGGGAGAACTCTACAAGATATTGCGGGATATGAAGTAAACTGTCCGAACCAAATTCTGGTCACATTTTAAATTTGTGGGGAGCCTGATTCGATGGATAAACGCGTAGCCAACGCCGATGTAGCGATCGAAAAACTTTTCGACGGCGCTGTCATCCTTTCGGGCGGATTCGGAACGTGCGGCGTTCCTGAAAACTTGATCGCCGCCGTACGCCGCAAAGGCACAAAAAATCTGACGGTGGCGTCAAACAACGCGGGAACCATGGATTCCGGTCTGGGCATGCTGCTGCAAACGCACCAGATCAAAAAAATGATCGCCAGCTACGTGGGCGAAAACAAATTATTTGAGCAACAGGTGCTGAGCGGAGAAGTTGAAGTTGAGCTCAACCCGCAAGGCACGCTTGCCGAACGCATGCGCGCGGCCGGGGCGGGAATTCCGGCTTTTTACACGCCCACGGGTGTGGGCACGAAAATCGCGGAAGGGAAGGAAATTCGCGAATTTAACGGGCGCAAGTACGTAATGGAGCGCGGGTTGCGCGGCGATTTCGCGTTCATCAAAGCGTGGAAAGGCGATCGCTGGGGCAACCTGATTTACCGCATGACGGCGCGAAATTTT
>DATAPT010000162.1:0-2861 GCA_036265065.1 Candidatus Acidiferrales bacterium
GCAAGCCCGTTCGAAGCATTCGAACGGCATGGTCGTCGATCAAAATTTCCATTTCGTTGACGCGAGGCTCGACCAAAAATACCTTGCTGGATAACTCTGCCGCAGCTTCCTGGTTGGGATGTAAAAGGGCATTCAGCGCGCTCTCCACGCTGTTTTCTACGGTCCGTGCCATGGAAATCAAGTAATTGGCCAGCACATCCTGATAAACCGTTTGAATCTTTGCCGCCGAGGTCGCCATTTTTCCCTCCACGCTAGTTTCGTGGCATGGCGATCATAATTTGCCAATGTGACGACAAAATGAAACGGAGGTGAATTTCCGGCGAAGCCAGGAAATGGGCTACTCTCATTCAGATATCCATTGCTCAAATATTACGGGCAGGAGCAAAAATGCAAAATAGTAAATCCGGCTCTTGTGGCAATTTCAGAGTGGGGTTAAAATACACTCAAGCACGCGCCTTCAGGTTTTTCGTCCCCTCGGCGCTTCAGGGGACTTTGTGTCTGCAACCACCAAATGGGACAGCCCTGCTCGACCAGAGGAACGCCGCGGCAGTCCACGTGTCAAAGTTTCTTCTCTCATTTACGCGCAACTCGGGTCTGACAATGGCGGTATTGTCCTTAATTTAGGAATGGACGGATTGGCCTGCCACGCCGCGCACAATTTGATTGGGGAAAAGAATTCCGTTATTAACCTCAGACTGCGTGGATCCGGCCTGAACGAGGACATCACAGGCGAGCTGGTCTGGCTTGCCGGAACTCAAAAAGAAGTCGGCATTTCATTCAAGAGTCTACCCACTCATGTGCGGCGGAACATTTCGGACTGGATTGACCGCGAATCGCAACCCGTCACTCACACCAGTTCAGAGCAAACCGGGCAGCGGAACACGATTTCCGCAATTGCGGATTTTGTGGTTCCGGAAAAGAGGACCGTTCTACGCTCGCTTTCCGCTGCGCTGGCCTTATCGCGCGCGACTTCCATGGACGGCGCTATGCCCACGCGGGAGGCTGCCGAACAAGCCGATCCATCTTTGCCTGTGAAATCCTCAGCCGGAATTTTCCCACTTGCGCCAACAGCAGGAACGTTTCATTTGACTGAGAATTCCAATCCTGTTGAAAGGCAAATAAAAGATCAGGAACAATTGATCGAAAGCATTTCACCAATCGCGCTGGAATCCTCAAATAAAAACCTCCTGCCAAATAGCCCTTCGATTGCCGTCGAGCCTCCGGCCAGCGAGGTAGGGCAATCGCACGCCGAGGTAAAAAAGGAGATGGCCTCTCCACAAGAGCCTGCAAAAATAGCCCATTCCCTACCCAAACACGCCCTTGTTGAGATTCGCAACAAAGTAAAAATTGGCAAAAACACGGTCGCAAAGTCGATTGCCGGCGCTCCGATCTCCGCAGCATTGAGGCGTTCATATGCCGCCGTGCGGGCGGAGAAATGGATTCCGCAAGCATTTCTTTCCGCGTGGAAAGGGTTGAGCGTTCAGCAAAAGAAACTGCTTACCCACATTGGCTCAGGCTGCATCGGCTTGTTGATCGGGATCATTCTGATTCTGGCCGTGACACTGTCTCACGGATCTTCCGGACGTTCACCGCAAAGCAAACCCTCTCCCAAATCTACGATTCCACTCGTCTCGCCCGAGCTAGAGACAGGCGATCTTCATGACCGGCAGGATCAAGAGGTCCCGACGAAGTCCGCAATTTCTCCTGGAAACCAGTCACACTCTATTCAGCCGCAACCCTCGCTGTTTTCAAAAATTGTAAATGGGATTTTTGGAAATGAGCCTGACGGAACCCCTAAAATTAGCGACTATCAAATGGGGTTGGAAGTCTGGACTTCACAAAGCACCGGATACTATTACTGTTCGGATGACCCTTATGCAAAGCAAGTGCAGCCTGGAAGCCCCATGTTACAAGGCGACGCCTTGCAGGCCGGTTATCGTCCCAGGCTCGGCCAATTTTGCAACTAGCCTGCTTCCCATTTCGTGGCGCCCGGTCAGGCGGACGCAATGGGAACAGTGAAGTGAAAGCGAGACCCTTGCCCGACGGCGCTTTCCACCCAAATGCGGCCGCTGTGCGCATCGACGATATGCCGCGCGATGGCGAGTCCAAGTCCCGTGCCGCCCGCTTCGCGTGATCTTGCGGAATCCACTCGGTAGAACCTTTCAAAAATGCGTTCCAGGTCGGATTCAGGAATGCCGATGCCTGTGTCTAGCACGGTGAAGACAACTTCTTTTCCCTCGGTGCCGGCCTTCACATCGATTGTTCCGCCGGAGGGCGTGTAGAGGACAGCGTTATCGAGCAAATTTTGCAAGACTTCTGCTAATTGCGCGCCGTCTCCGCGGACCGCCGGTATGCTCACTGGCAAGTCCACTCGAATCTCGATTGACTTTGTGCTGGCTTTCAATCGCGCCGTCTCCACACAACTACTTACGAGACCTTCCACTCGAATCGCGCGCATTTCCAGTTCCAGGCGCCCGGCTTCGATGCGGGAGAGTTTCAATAAATCGTCGGTCAGCCGCGCGAGCCGCCACGCATGCTCGCGAATAATTTCCACAAATCGATTTCGATTGGCTGTGTCATCCAGCGCCCCGTTTAACAGCGTTTCGGCAAACCCTTGTATGGCTGTTAAGGGAGTCTTGAATTCATGGGAGACATTAGCCACAAAATCGCGCCGCACGCGTTCCAGCCTGCGCAGTTCGGTGATGTCATGCAGGACGAGTACGGCACCGTTTGCTCCAGCCGCTCGCACGGGCGTGGCCGTGACGCTGAAATTTCTGCGGCGCACGGTGCCCACTTCCACTTCGCCCGTCAGCTCGTCCATGCCGGAGAGCGCCTGGCGCACGAGCGTCACCAGATCCGCC
>DATAPT010000163.1:0-4460 GCA_036265065.1 Candidatus Acidiferrales bacterium
TGCACAGCGACAAGTGCTGCGTTGAAGGCGAATCGCTTCCCGCGAATCCGTGGTATCGATCGGAAACAAATAAATGGACAGTTCAGACCGGACTTTCCGGCGGCGCCAAAGGGAACGTGCGCATTGCCAGCGGCGATTCACCGGAAGGCATCATGGTGCAGCTAATCGCGCCGAACGGCGTGCGGACCACTGTCTACACGAACGAAGAAGGAAAGTACGAATTTCCGAAGATGCAAACCGGCGAGTACACGTTGCGCATTGCGAACCCGCTGGAATTTAAACCGTATAAGCGTGACGCGGTGCATGTGGATGGCGCACCGAAATTGGAAGACATTGTGCTCGAGCGCATCACCAAGAATCGCGCGCTGCCCGCGACGCCGGAAGTGGAATCGCAGCTGAGCGGCGAAGAAATTCTGTGGAATCTTCCCGGAACCGTTGAAGAAAAAGAAGCGCTGCACGCGACGTGCGCGCTGGGATGCCACTCCTTTCAACAGATTTTCAAAAATAGATATGACGAACGCAGCTGGGGCGTGCTCGTCTCGCGCATGCTGCATCGCGGCGGAGGCCCGCTGATCAACGATCCGCTCGAGCCGGTCACCGAATCGCAGCAGGCCACCGACCACATGCTCGTGAAGTGGCTGGCGAAGGTTCGTGGTCCGGAAGCCGTGGACCCGCCGATGTACGCCTTTCCGCGATTAACGGGAGAATCGAATCGCGTGGTGGTCACGGAATTCGAGCTGCCCCGCGCGCTGCAAAGCGCTCATGACGTTTACGGCGACGGCCAGGGAAACATCTGGTACACCAGCCACTTGAGCCGCATTTTTGGGAAGCTCGATACGCGCACAGGAATTGTCACCGAATATCAGACTCCACTGACGCCGGGAGCGCAGCCGGGCACGCATCACGTGCTTGTGGAGAAGAACGGCGAGGTGCTCATCTCCGAGCCGTGGTCGCACAAGCTTTTGAAGCTCGATCCACGCAACGGCGAAATGGTCGAGGTGCCCGTTGCCGCTCCTTTCCCCATCAACTCCGCGGGCATGGCCGATTTCGATGTGACGCCGGACGGATTTGTATGGGCCAGCATGGGCGGCGGTTACGCTGCGGAAAAGATCGATCCGAAAACCGGGAAGCTTGTGCAGAAATATCCGATGAAAGTTCCCTTCAGCTATGACGGCATTATTTCGCAGGACGGAAATTTCTGGGCGGGCGGAGCGATTTCCGGGACGACCGGAAATTCCGCGGAACTTCTGAATATCCGCACCGGCGAAATGCTTAACCTGGACTCGGGAGACCGCAAATCCGCTGGCAGGCGTGGCGGATTCGACCCCTATGGGAATGCATGGTTTGGCGGCGAGAACGGAACTCTCGTGGAGCTGGACGCCAAGGCGAAGCGGATCCGCGAATTTTATCCGCCGGGACCTGTGGAGCCTTACACGGATTTGTATTCCGTGGAGCCTGACAAGAACGGCGAAGTGTGGGGCGGCGAACTGCATGGCCGGGAGTTTCTGAGATATAACCCGAAGACGGCCCACTGGACCGAGTACGCCATGCCCGAGCCGTATTCGCATTCGCGCGCCGTGTGGGTCGACAAGTCGTCGACACCGACAACGGTCTGGTATGCGGATTACAGCACGGGGCGCGTGGTGCGCATTCAGCCGATGGAATAGATTTTTGCTGTTATCTGAAATTTGGCTGTGACTTTTATTCGTGCCCGCAATCAAAGCTTTTACGGAGGATTCCGATGTCAACCATGACGCACGTGCCCAATGTTCCACAGATTGAAGATCAGGCAGCCGATCCGGGATTGCGCGACGTGATCGAACGAGCGAAGGTAACGAAGAGCCCGCCACCGGCCTGGTACCGCACGATGGGACAGAACCCGGAAGTGGCCAAAGCATTTGCGGGATACTGGGACATGCTTCATCGCGGAGGCACGGTGCCGCACGCAATTAAAGAGCTCGGGCGCATTCAGATTGCGCAAATGGTGGGCTGCGAATTCTGCGCACGGCAAACTTCTCCGCTCGCTTCGTCCATCACAGAAGTGGAAAAAAGAAGCTGCGCGCTGCCGAACTGGGAGCATCCTGATGCGAAGACGCGCGCCGCGCTGCATTACGCCCGCACGCTCACGCTCGATGACGGCAGGGATAAAGAAGTGTACGAAGAACTGAAAAAGTTTTACAACAACTCGGAGATCATCGAGCTATCGGCATTCTTCTGCCTAACGGCTGGCGGCAATCGCATGGCGAAAAGCTGGAGCATTGAAGCGCATGGCGAAGTGCCCGCGATACCCGATGGCGCCATGTCAATTCACAGTTAATTTGGACTTTTTGTGGCATAGGCTTCAGCCTGTGCGGTTTTAGTCCTGCAAGGCCTAAACCCGCACAGGCTGAAGAGTCTGTGTGAGAACTCAAAATCGACGCTTTTTTGTAACGCCCGCCTTCAGGCGGGCACTTTGGAATCAAGCAGATGCCCACCTGAAGGCGGGCGCTACATGATTCAAAACCGAGTTCTCACACAGACTCTGAAGCCTATGCCACTTTTTTCAACATTCCACTGTGACCGGACGGTTAAATCGAAAAAGATTAAGTAAAAGTGTGGCGAGAGGTTCTGTGACGCCGGCGCCACAATGCCAATTCGTCTAGGAGCCCGGTAGCGGGCCCTGGGCTTGCAATAAAAGGGACTCGTGCAGCTAAATTCCTCGGCGGGATGGCAGTATATCGGTGACGAGATTCACGTGTGGCATGCGTCACTCGATCGCGATGATCCTGCGATTTGCGAATGGGAGGCGGTGCTTTCGGCGGAAGAAATAGCTCGCGCGGACCAATTTCATTTCACAAAGGACAGGAAGCGATATGTCATTGCGCGCGGGCTGCTTCGTGAATTGCTCGGCGCGTATCTTCAGCAAACTCCAAAGAGCCTTGAATTTTCGTATGCGCAGCACAGAAAACCCTTTCTTTCGGGCGTGAATTCAGCGAGCGGGCTGAGCTTCAATTTGTCGCACTCCGGCGAAATGGTTGCGTATGCGATTGCCAGGGAACGAAATCTGGGGATCGATGTGGAGCGAATACGGCCGGATCTTGCGGGCGACGATATTGCCGAGCGCTATTTTTCGGCGCGCGAGGTGAATGATTTGAAAACCTTGCCGCCGGAAAAAAGGGTGGAAGGATTTTTTAATTGCTGGACACGGAAGGAAGCTTATCTGAAGGCGACTGGAATGGGATTGCACATCGCCCTCGACAGCTTCGCCGTAAATTTGTTGTCCGCGCAGCCCGCGGAATTTCTTGGCGGCGTGGAACCCAAATGGCATTTGGCCGCGCACCGTCCCGCGGAAGGCTATGCCGCAGCGGTGGTCTATGATGGAGCTCCTTGCGCTATCCGGTATTTTTCCGCCGATAATATGGCGCGCCAGCAAACAAAAATCGGCTAACATATGGCCCTGGTGGGGCTGTATCGGCGCCAAAGAGTAAAATATTCAATTCCGAATTGCGGAATTTTTGGGCGGAGGAAAGATGCAGAAGGTAAATATCGGAATCATCGGAACGGGATGGTGCGGAGGCATTCGCGCGGAAACCTGCGCCGCGAGCCCCTATGTGAGCGAATTGCACATCGCCGAAATTAAGGAAGCGCGCCTGAAGGAAGTTGCGGAGAAGACTCATCCGCTGACGGCGACCACGGATTACCGCGAGCTCCTGAAAAATGACAACATCAACGCGATTATCGTTTCCGCTACGCCCGAAACCGTTCATTATCCGATGGCCAAGGAAACGCTGCTCGCGGGAAAACATCTTTTGCTGGAGAAGCCGATTTCCTTGACGCTGGCCGAAGCGGATGAACTGATCGATCTGGCGCGGTCAAAATCGCTGCTGTTCACCATCGGATATTCGCAGCGCTTCAATCCAAAATTTGCGTATGTGAAGCGCTCGATCGCGGATGGCACGATTGGCCAGCCGTCAAGCGCACTCGTGAGCCGGCACATCACGCGCAACCTGGGCAGCAAGATTGGCGGGCGCATCAAGCTTTCGCCTGCGGCGATGGAAGCGACGCACGATATCGATTTTGTGCTGTGGTGCTTTGAGCCGCGCAAACCTGTGCGCGTCTACGCGCAGCTGGTGAACAAGATCATGCAGCCGACGCACGGCGTGCCGGATTGCGTGTGGATCATCGTAACGCTCGATGACGGCAGCGTGTTCACGATTGGCGCGGGCTGGGTGCTTCCTCCCGCGTATCCGAATTTTTCCTCCACGTGGATCGAAATGGTCGGCAGCGAGGGCGCGATCATGGTGGACGATTCGCACCGCGACGTCAGCATCAACACGATGAAGCGAGGCATTGAATTTCCGCTCTCGACGATGCCCGGCGAAAAAGTGGATCACGTGTACGCGGGGCCGATGGAAGCCGAGACGATTCACTTCCTGGATTGCGTGGCGCACGGAAAACAGCCGCTCGTTACGCCCGAGCAC
>DATAPT010000164.1:0-1794 GCA_036265065.1 Candidatus Acidiferrales bacterium
TTTCTTTCACCACGGCGTCCACTTCCGTGCCATTGGCCTTGGCTATTCTCGTGGCAATTCCTCGAGTAGAAGTAGAGCAAACGGCGAACTGCGCGCCCTTCTTAATCAGCCCTTCCATCTTGCCGGCCTGCAACGTTTCGCCCGCGGGGCCATACACGTTGATTTTCGGCGCCTCTTTCGTTTTTGGATCGACGTATTCGGACTGCTCGGAAAGTTGCTTGCCATACTTCGCCCAGATCGCGTCGTTGTACGCGAAGGAAGTTGCTTTGTGGCGCGCCACGATGATGACGGCCATTTCATTATCCTTCAAGTTGTAGGCCTGCGCGCTCGCCGTGAAATAGTTTGTGGCAAATTGCAGCGCCCAGCCGATGCCTTCCGCCGACGAAGTATCGAACACGTAGCGGTGCACGCCGGGAATCTTGTCGTACCAATCATCCTGGGGATACCGCGTAGGCCGGAAGGTCCCCTCCGCCGCTGCTGCCTGCGCCATTGCAGCTGGAGAACTAACCGCAGCCGCGCCTGCAGCGCCGACTCCCACTCCAAGCCGCGTCAAAAACATTCGCCGCGCCATCGAGGATTGAAACCATTTTCCGTTCATGTGGATTTTCTCCTTAACCGTGGAAGTTCGTGGCCATAGTATAAGCCCAAATTTCAAAGATTTGCGATTTTCAAATTTTCAATTCGGAAAATTGTTCCGGCAAAAGACTGTTGTCAGCGCCAATTAATGTTGGCGTTCCCAAATTCGGAATCAGACATTTGCTAGCGCGAGTGTTGCATCGATCTTCCGATTGCGAATCCAGCCGATTGGCAGCATGATCGTATTTCACTTTGACGATGCAATTGTTGCCTCAACCATGAGCATAAATTTGTGAAACCCCTGGAAATATTAGGCGAAACCCTTGCGCCCGACGGCACGATCCTGAGGCTGGCCCGCCGCGACACCGAGTACATCATCCTGGCCAATGGCAGAAGCCTGATGTCGAGCCGCATGCATGGCTCGGAGGAAGCACTGGCGATGCTGGCATGCGCTCGCTTGCGAAAAATGGAAGAGCCGTGTGTGCTAATTGGCGGATTGGGAATGGGCTTCACGTTGCGCGCGACGCTCGATTTGCTTCCGCCGGATGCAACCGTGGTAGTTGCCGAAATGGTTGCTGATGTGGTCGAGTGGAATCGCGGCCCGCTGGGCACGCTCGCGGACTATCCGATGAAAGACAAGCGCGTGCGGATCGAAATCGGCGATGTTGCCGCCACACTCAAGGCGAGCAATGCAAAGTTCGACGCTGTAATGCTGGATGTTGACAATGGTCCCACCGCGTTCACCGCGTCCGCCAATTCCTGGCTCTATGGCGATCGCGGAATTGCCGCCGCCCGCGTGGCGCTGAAGATGGAAGGGATGTTGGCTGTCTGGTCCGCAAGAGACGACCGGAAATTCGAGCAGAGATTGCGCTACGGCCGTTTCATCGTTCGAGTGGAGAACGTCCGCGCGCGCTTGAAAAAAGGCGGCCCGCGCCACACGATTTTCCTGGGCCACAAAACAGCAGCGCGCTGAACCCTGTCCTGTATTTCGCGGCCGCCGCGCGCACATTCTCCCTGCTTACTTCAAAAGGTATCCGGTTTTACAGGCTGCTGAAAAACACACCTTTTTGTCATTCCGAGCGAAGCGAAGAATTGGACTTGTCCCCATTCGTGAGACAACCAGTTAAGAGACAATACTCAGCGAATGGAGGACAGGGGCATGGGAATGTCTCGACAGAAGTTCACGCGAGAATCTAAGATCGCGGCTGTACGGCGGCT
>DATAPT010000165.1:0-5234 GCA_036265065.1 Candidatus Acidiferrales bacterium
CAAACAAAAGCACCAGAACTATAATTAGAAGCAGCATCGAAGTTCTCCTTTTCATCCATGATTAGAATTTCCCGTCTGGTTCTCTTCACCGCGCTTCGCAACAAGGGCTGGTTCATCCCTCAAGATTCACAGGACGCCTTAATTGCTATGCCCCGGAAGAGATTTCATGAGGTCAGTGTTGCTGCCAGCACCGTTCTAGGCCGGGATGATTCCCCTCAATTCACCGCGTTTTTCCCGGTGATAATTACCTCTTCAACTGCCAGAATTAAATCTTTTCGGATATTCATTTCCCAGCCGGGCTGAATGCGGACACGCACGTTGGAGGCGGATTCGCCGACGATTCGGCATTGCATTGGGACATGACAATCGCGAATAACCACAAGCATAACGACCGGCTTTCCAAACCAGGCAGAAAACGCAGGCAAGAATTCATTTATTCCCTCAATCATCATGTTTGTCTGCCTCCTGTATTATGAAAGGAACCTTTGTGATTACACGAATGGTTGTATCGCGGATTGAAAGGAAATTCTGTCCTGTTCTGAACAGTTGCCTGCTAATAACTTCATTGGTCGGAAAGAAATTGTGGTTAATTTCCAAACATTAATTATGGCCAGCGAATTTATTTGCGATTCGGTTGCGTCAGCAACGGGTAATTTAAAAATTGGGAGAATGGAACGCGTAGACCACGGGGACTAGTTCCGCAAAATAATGCCAGGGCAAATTGCCGAATTGGTTAAACTGTTTTTTTCAATTGCTTCATTTCATACAAGGCGCGATCCGCTGCCTGAAACAGGTCTTCGAGGGTTGCGCCGTCTTTGGGATAAACGGCAGCGCCAACGCTAACCGACAGCAACGGCTCCTCCAGATCCTTGGACAGAAGTTCGCAAATTCTGCGCCCGACGGCGCCAGTTTCTTTTGCGGCTGTCTCTGGCAAAACAATTGCGAATTCGTCGCCGCCATAACGCGCGGGAGTATCTATTGAGCGGCAGGAAGATCGAAAAATATCGGCCAGTCGGCAGAGCGCCCGGTTGCCCGCCAGGTGTCCATGGCTGTCATTGAATCCGCTTCATCCCGTTGAGATCAAACAGGAGGATCGAAAAAGGCCGCGCCGTTCGACTCGAACGATTAATCTCCGATTCAAGGATTTCGGAAAACCTACGGTAGTTTGCGAGTCCGGTCAAGGCGTCGGTATCCGCCAGCTGACGCAAATTGTCTTCCGACGCCCGTTGCGCAGTAACGTCTTCGGCAATCACTTCGCATCCATCGGGTGCTCCTACTTCAATTCCGACTTGCTGGCCGCTAAGACGCACTTTCATTGGCGTTCCGTCCTTGCGCCTCCATTCCACTTCGATCAAGTCGACGCGGCCCGTTTGCCGGTAGGAATCAAAGAGTTGCGCGCGTTCGGTAGGATCACGAATAATTTCAGTGGCCATGTTCACAGCCATTAATTCCTGTTTGGATCCATAACCCAACATGGCCACGAGCGCATCATTCACATCGAGGATGTGGCCCTCGACGTCAAAGTGGCAGATGCCGTAAGTGGGATTTTCAACGAGTGCGCGATAGTGTGCTTCCGAATGCCGCAACTCTTTCTCCGCATGATTCCGTTCTTCACGCCTTTTTTTCCCCTCTACGGCGAGCGCAACTGCCAATGGCAACCGATTCAGTCGATTCTTATCGAGGCAATCGAAGGCACCCCTGCTGATGAATGCCTCCGTCATTTTCGCCTCGAGGACGCTAGTGGCCAGAATGAACGGAATGTCCTGCTTCGATTTTTGCAAAAATTCGAGCACCTCCAAACCTGTCCAATTTGGCATCGAGTTCTCACAGACAATGACGTCATAGGATTTCGTGCGAAGTTGTTCCTGGAAATCCGCTGCAGTTTGCACCCGGTTCGAGGACACCGCAAAATCCATCCGCTTGAGTTCATTCAGGCAAAGTTGGACACCTGATTTTTTCTCGTTTACAAAAAGGATTCGGACAACTCGTCGCCTTTGTTTTGCCAGATCGCGGGCATTAAATAATGGATGATTCAGCGGCGTTTCGTTATGAAATGGTTGTGGCAAGCGAGGTCACTTTCTCCTTCTCTAACGTGAACAAAACCTGGTCCCAGTAGCGGAACCTATGGGACTCTTCTACTTACAGTTTGCGCCTTGGAAAGAGACGTTGGCTGTTCAATTTTATACACACAGCATCAATTTGTCTTATTGCGCAACAAAACGCATCTAGTTAACAGGCCAGTCCTTAATATCTAAAAAACGAAAGCCCCAGCAACTTTCAATTTGCCGGGGCTTTCACTTTCGATGTCCACTATTTTAAGGGCGGGGATTCAGAGGCAAGACCTCCGATATGATCCCTACCGTTGTGCCAATCACTTCGCCCGAGACGACCATTTCCACGCGGCGATTTTGCTGGCGTCCTTCCGCTGTGTCATTGGTTGCTACGGGTTGGGTTTTTCCGAATCCGTGCGAGGTCATAGATGCCGAAGGAATATTTTCTTTTAGCATATAGTCGCGGACGGAATTGGCTCGCTGTTCCGACAGGACCTGATTCGTGGCATCGCTGCCGACACTGTCGGTGTTGCCTTCAATGGCCAGTCTTAAGTCCGGATAGGCTAGAACTATTCCGGATATTTTAGCCAGCTTCTCGCGGGCTCCTGGGCGAAGAGTGGACTTTCCGGTGTCAAACAATACATCCGAAAGGTTCACAATGAGGCCACGAGCAGTGTCGCGAGTGGCAAAAATCACATTGAATTGTTGTAGCAATTTGGCGCGCAGATCTTCTTTTTCCTGCACGGCTTGCTTGAGGCGTAGATCAGAAGAAGCTGCGGCGAGACGGTTTTTGTCAGATTCCGCCTCAGCATTCTTTTGTCCTTGTTGTGCTTCTGCAGTTGCTTGATTTGCATCGATGGCTACGCTGCGGTTTCGATCTGATTCCGCTTGGGCATTGCGTTGCAGCCGCTGTGCTTCAGAGGTTGCTTGATCAGCAGCATCACGTCCGCGATTTGCATCCGCCGTTGCTGATTCTGCCGCCATGCGTCCTTGCACTTCGCTGTTCGAGCGGGCCTGCGCATCTGCGTTGGCAGATTCAGCTTCCATTCGCGCATGCATATCACTTCTCGATTTGGCTTGGGCATCCGCATTCGCTGATTCAGCTTCCATGCGCGCATGCATTTCGCTCTTGGTTGTGGCCTGAGCATTGGCTAATTTTCCTGCTTCACGGTCCTTGTCGGCATCTATGCGGTCTGCGTCGATTCGCTTGACTGCAATTTCCCGCGAATCATCCGCTGTTTGCACAACTTCACGCGATGCGGAAATAAGGGCCCTTCTGTTGGAGTGTTTGCTGACCGCCAGATCGTCCGCCTGCTTCATCTGATTGACGGCTTTTTCATAGCTAGGACCCGCATAGGTCTCGGCTCCAGCGGACTTGGCGATGCGAACGGCATTGCGCGCTTCAAAAAATTCCAGCGGCAGTTTTAAATTCAGGATTACTGGATCAAAGTGATAACCGGTGGGAATGTATCCACCCCGGTCGATGAGTTCGTATTTCGCATCCACTGTTTCGCTGGTTCCAACCGTGTCGGGCCGAATTACATTTTCGGCAACGACGACGTTGCTGGGGCGGCGCACAGCGTAATAAGGTTCAGCTGTTACGATCAACGCGAAAGACTGAAGGTTCGTGGTGACGTCCAATTTGCTGCGACGGTCATCGTGGACCAAGACTTCTCCCAAGTTTACGGGACGGCCTTCAGGCGAAATTGCCCACATTACATAAGTCAGATATTCGGTGCCAAAAGAAGTCGGTTTATCGAGCCCTCGGAATTCGGCTTCGATTTTCATCGCGCCGCTCTTGCTCGCTACCTCCGCTACTCCAGTGACACCCGGCATCAAGGCCGTACCTGCGAAATCGATCTTCGTGGAACCGCGGCGGTGCTCGTATTTCACGGCGCCTGTCGTGCGGCTTACGACGCTTACGCTATACGTAGGCATCTGATTGTGTTCATCGGAATTTGTGGATTGGGCTTGCGCGCATGTCGATGCGCTCAATATTGCCAGGACAGCTAAAAACATGACGGATTTTTTCAAGTTGATTCTCCTTAACGTACGTTGAGACCGAAGTATCAACGTTTGCGAGTACGAATACTGTGCTCTATTGCTCCTTTTTCGAAATATCTGAAATAAGCCAGTAGGCGGGAAATTCATGGCGATTGCACATCGCCTCTGGGCAATATTTGCGGCCAAACCGAAACAAACCACGATGGAATGCGGTATTAGGGAAGTCTTATCAAATCGATGGACTATACCGCTGGGTTCTGGCCAAAAGTGAGAGTTGGGTCAAAGCCGAGGATTAACGGCAATCGCATTGGATAACAGGCGTAGAGCTTTCGGATGAATCAGGAGGGGGGCTGGAGTGCGATGGTTCCAGCACCTGTGCTTCATTGAACCTTCGGTGCGGCGGTGGGCAATGACCCTGCGCTTGGGACAATTATCGCTTTGTGCGGGGCGAATGGCGCCCTCTCTGGAGAATTGTCTGCAACGGCTGGGGCTGTGCTTACAGACTTCAATTGATCGAGAGATATCAGGACACTTCGCCAGCGTCCCTCATCCTTCTTGGTTTCGATCGGTGCGGAGAGGTCCGAGTAAAACTGCAAAATATTGATTCGCAGGTCTGCTGAAGTTAGATCGAACTTCTTGCCTGCCAGTTGGCCTAATAATTTTGCGTAGGTTTCGTCGGTCAGAGAGTATTCCGCCGCTTGAGTAGCTTTACCCGAATCGAGATCAAAATTCGGCAGCACCAGTGAATCGGCGCGGACTTCTTTCAGAAATGCCCGGTACTGATCGACACTCAGATTAATGCTTTTGAAATACATCTCTTCGGTTTGGGCAGTCGGATTATTGAATGCCATGGCCTTGAACGGGCCGATCTTTGGCATGTAATGCAGCGCGGCAGACATCACTCGAGTACCTATCCCTGGCGTTGGATAGTCTTTTCCCCAATTCTTTTCATATGCAGAGCGTGAAAGACTATATAGGAATTTCCGTTTCGCGAAACCAGGTGTTTCGCGCATGATGTCTTTTTTATGAGTTCGAAGCGCGACTTGTGTCATTTCCGGGATCAGCCGGCTCACAGAATATCGATAAGATCCAATCGCGAGATCCTCATGTGAAATCACTTCGTTCAATTCAATTCCATATATGACTGGGAAGACGCGTTCCAGCAGTGACTTGGAAACC
>DATAPT010000166.1:0-5169 GCA_036265065.1 Candidatus Acidiferrales bacterium
GTCGTCTCTGATGAACCGCGAGCGCCCGGTGTCGAAATCGGAAGACCCGAAGAAACCTATCGGCGAGTGAGGATCGCATCTAAGTTCGGCAAGCTGAATGCGCTGGTTACCGACGGTCACCTTCCGTATCCATATGGGAGGGAGACAACCGGATACGAGGTAACGAATCTGACGGACACGCTCAACAAGGCAAAAGCGTGCGGCGTCAACATTCTCGTACCTCTGTATAAAACAGATGAACGAGAAGCCGCAATCGTGCAGTTCCCGGGCGGATACATCGCGGAGATCCACTCCGTGGGAAAAAGATAAGGCGTGCAAATAGTTTCCGAAGATGCTTCGCGAAAAAGCAGCTGCGCACTTGTGATTAGAACGAAGAGATACATGCGAACTTTGATGATCTTAATCGTGGTTCTTTTCGCGATTCCGCGACTTTCGCCAGGCCAATCGGTTCCTGTTACCGCTGAATCCCCGGCGCCGGCGCCCCCGCGGGTCTATCACCTGCTTCGCGAGGATGATGACTGGAGCTTCCTCGCTAATCCGGCTGACCGCCAAGAGTTTTGGGACCCCATCAAATATATTCGACTGCGGTCCGGTCGAAATGATTGGTTCCTGTCCATAGGTGGCGAAGCTCGCGAAGTTTGGGAGCAGATCGGAAACGACAACTGGGGCCAACAGCCGTTCATGAATGGCTATTTCAATGAACGATACATGCTTTATTTTGACGTTCACTATGGCAGACACGTTCGCTCGTTCGTCGAGTTCAAAAGCGGTTTGAACTCATACCGTATCGGTGGCCCAAGACCGATCGACGAAAAAAAATTTGATTTCCAATCAGCATTTCTCGAAGTCGGAACCGGCGGTGAACGCAGCTGGATCAAGTTCAGAGCCGGGAGACATGAGCTGGAATATGGCTCCGGGCGCCTGATCGATGTTCGCGAAGGGCCCAACGTGCGGTTGAGCTTTGACGGGTTCAAGGTGAAGGCCGGTTTCGGCTCCTGGCAAATTGACGGCTTCGCTGTGCGCCCGGACCTAGACAAGCCTGGCTTTTTCGATAACGCCCCAAACCACGCTGTTGAATTTTGGGGCGTATACGGCGTCCGGCCTTTGACGAAGACCATTACACTGGACGCTTACTACCTTGGCCTCGATCGAAAAACGGCTGCGTTCAACCGTGGTTTAGCCCACGAAGTGCGGCACAGTATCGGTGCGCGTTTTTCTCGTCCTATCGCGGGGATAAATCCCGGCTGGGATTTCGATTATGAAGCGCTTTGGCAATTCGGAACCTTCGGTTCCGCAAACATAAATGCCTGGACCGTGGCTTCGGAAACCGGCTACCGATTTCCGGAAATGCCATTGAAACCACGGTTCAGCGCAAAGGCCGACATCTCAAGCGGCGACGATCCGCGAACGAACACCCTCGGCACTTTCAATCCGCTCTTCCCCAAGGGCAATTATTTTGGCGTTCTCGCCACGGCTGGCCCCGGCCCCATCAACTTTATCGACGTACACCCTCGCGCTGAAGTGACGCTGCCGCACGGTGTGACTGCGTCCTTCGATTGGATCTTTCAGTGGAGGGAAAGCCTGCGAGATGGAGTGTACTCCGTCCCCGGATTTCTGATTATTCCTGCAGGAAAAAGCAATGCGCGCTACGTCGGAAACCGCCCCGGGACAGAAGTGCGGTGGCAGGCAAATCGGCATCTATGGTTTCAAGCCGACTACGGAATTTTTTATGCAGGCAAGTTCGTGAAAGAAAGCCAGACGGCCAGCAACCTGAATTATTGGGCGCTATGGGCTGGTTACAAATTTTAAGAAGATTACAAGATTTGGTGCGGAAGGGGGGATTCGAACCCCCACGCCTTACGGCGCCACCCCCTCAAGATGGTGCGTCTGCCAGTTCCGCCACTTCCGCCCGGGGTGAAGTAAAAAACAATTTGTAGTACGCGGCAAGAGCGGCCGCTCATTCTAAAAAATGGCTAAACTATTTTGTTGGCGCGGGCGCTGCGGGAGCAGGTGCAGGCGCAACCGGAGCAACCGGAATTGAAGTTGGAGCAATTGGAGCCGGAGCAGTTGGAGCCGACTTTGACGTCTTCGAAAATTGTTGCAACACGGAACTGCCAGCCGCGACTGTGCTCGAATTCTGATGCATGGTCAGCGCCATGGATGTCAGCATGAACATAATCGCGCACCACGTGGTGGCCTTCGAAAGAAAAGTCGCTGCTCCGCGAGGACCGAAAGCCGTCTGGCTTCCCGCTCCGCCAAATGCTCCCGCCAAATCAGCCGCTTCTCCGCTCTGCAGCATGATCACAGCGATCAGCAGCGCGCAGATAATCACATGCAACGTGACCAGAATAAAATACATCTTCCAGCCAAGCGCCAGAAGGCCGAGTCCCACCCCAATCGATATTGCCCATTTCACTTCTTTTGGCATTTCTTATTCCTTACTTTCAGAAATTCACAATGGAGGCAAATGCCTCTGCGTTCAAACTTGCGCCGCCCACCAGCGCGCCGTCGATTTCCACCTGAGCCATCAATCCCTTTATGTTGTCGGGTTTGACGCTACCACCGTAGAGGATTCTTAAGCCGGAAGCCCGTTCGGAAGTGAAATTCGCCGCCGCCAACTGCCTCAGGAACCGGTGCGCATCCGCTGCCATTTCTGGGGTCGCGGTGCGGCCCGTACCAATCGCCCATACCGGTTCGTAAGCAAGGATAATACGCGAGAACTCGGCACCGGTCAACGCGGCGACGCCGCCATGAAACTGCCGCTCAAGGACTTGCTCTGTTCTGCCACCTTCGCGGTCGGCGAGCAACTCGCCCACGCACAAGATGGGAGTCAGCCCCGCCTCCAGCGCCGCCCTCACCTTCTTGTTTGCCGTCTCATCCGTTTCGCCGCAAAATTGGCGGCGTTCCGAGTGAGCGATGATCACAGACCGGCACCCTGCCTCCACGAGCATGCCCGTGGACACTTCACCGGTGCATGCGCCCTCGGGCAGCCAGTGCACGTTCTGCGCAGCAATGGAGATCGCCGTACCGCGGACAGCTTCCAAGGATACGGCCAGCGCCGTAAACGGGGGCGCAACAATTATTTCGCAGTGCACGCTTTGCTGCACCAGCGGCGCAAGGGCGGAAAAAAACGCGCACGCCTCGCTCTGTGTTTTATACATCTTCCAATTTCCCGCAATCACAGGTCGCCGCATGGTCCGCCTTTTCTGCGTTTTGGCAGTGGAAGATTAAGGTTTTTAATTGTCAGACTACTTTTTAACCGGCCATCAAGTTCCTGGCATTTTGGTTTTTTACAGCGCCTTCTGCTTTCTCGG
Source organism: Candidatus Acidiferrales bacterium (assembly GCA_036265065.1). Classification (GTDB taxonomy): domain Bacteria; phylum Acidobacteriota; class Terriglobia; order Acidiferrales; family UBA7541; genus Palsa-360. The sequence goes on from DATAPT010000166.1 coordinate 3,315, forward strand.
TAAGCGCTTCGACGCCGGGCAATTTTCTCCCCGCCAAAAATTCAAGTGACGCGCCGCCCCCAGTCGAAATGTGGGAAACTTTATCGGCCAGGCCCGCTGCGTGCATCGCGGCCACGGAATCTCCCCCTCCTACAATGGACGTCGCACCCTTCGCGGTCGCAGCTGCGACGGCGCGGGCGATTTCGAGCGTTCCCTTGGCGAAGGCGGGCATCTCACATACACCCATCGGGCCGTTCCAGATAATCGTTTTTGCGCGCGCCAGTTCAGCGGAATATTTCGCGATCGTATCAGGACCGATATCGAGTCCCATCCAGCCGTCAGGAGTGGCGTTTACGCTGGTTATTTGCGTTTCCGTGTCCGCCTTGAATTGCGCTCCAAGCACATGGTCCGTGGGCAGCAACAGTCGAAAATTTCGCTGTTTTGCGTCGGCCAAAAGTTTCCGCGCAAGATCCAGTTTGTCTGTCTCCACCAGAGATTTACCGATTGCAATCCCTTGCGCTTTTAAAAATGTATACGCCATGCCCCCGCCGATGAGCATGCTGTCCGCAACGCGCATCAGATTTTCGACCACTTCAATTTTATCCGAAACTTTTGCGCCGCCGAGCACGGCTACAAACGGCCGCTCGGGATTCGAGAGAGCTTTGCCCAGGTATGCAATCTCGCGCTCCATCAGCAATCCGGCCGCGGCCTGCTTTACAAAACGTGTGATGCCCACAACGGATGCGTGGGCGCGATGCGCTGTGCCGAAGGCGTCGCACACAAACAATCCGTCGCAGAGAGCCGCAAGTTGGCGCGAAAAATTCTCATCATTGGCTTCTTCTTCCGCGTGGTAGCGCACATTTTCCAGCAGCAACACGCCGCCATTCGCGAGCGCGCGGCTCTTGGCCTCCGCCTCCGGGCCAATACAATCCGCGGCAAAATCCACTGGCGTGCCAAGCAACTCGGCGAGCTTCGCGGCAGCTGGCAGCAAACTGTATTTCGGGTTGGGCTTCCCTTTTGGCCTTCCGAGGTGAGAGGCGAGAACAAGTTTCGCGCCCTGCTTGCGCGCAAAATCTATCGTCGGCAGTGTTTCGCAGATTCTCGTATCATCCGTGACCTGCGTCCCCTCCAGCGGAACATTGAAGTCCACGCGCATGAAGACGCGTTTTCCGTTCATCTGCAAATCACGTATCGAAAGTTTGCCCATGGTTGAGAATTCCATTCCCGAAACGCCGCGCATTGAATTCGCACGGTTCGCGCGAGTGACGATTCACAAATCACGAATCACAAACCCTACATCTTTGAAGCGATGAGAGTGATCAGGTCACGGCAACGGCTCGAATATCCCCACTCGTTGTCATACCAGGCTAGAACCTTGGCGCAGTTCGTTCCCACCACGCGCGTGTAGCCGGAATCCACGATCGAGGAATGCGGATTGCCGCGGAAATCGATGGAAACGAGTTCCTCTTCCGTGTACTCCAGAACATTTTTCATGGGTCCATCCGCTGCCGCCTTGAGCGCCGCATTTACGGTGGCCACGGTGACCGGCTTATCTGTAAACACCGTCAGGTCCACCACGCTCACGTTGGGGGTGGGAACGCGAATCGAATATCCGTCGAGCTTGCCTTTCAGCGCCGGAATCACGAGGTGCAGCGCTTTCGCCGCGCCCGTCGATGTGGGAATCATGGAAAGCGCGGCGGCACGCGCGCGCCGCAAATCCTTGTGCGGCAGATCGAGCAGCTTTTGATCATTCGTGTATGAGTGAATCGTGGTCATCGTGCCGCAGTTAATTCCAAAGCTGTCCTGGATCACTTTGGCTACCGGAGCCAGGCAATTGGTGGTGCAGGATGCGTTGGAAATAATATTGTGCTTGGCA
>DATAPT010000167.1:0-3429 GCA_036265065.1 Candidatus Acidiferrales bacterium
CAGGCGTGCCCATGGCATTGGAAAGTTTCGAGAACGTGAGGCGGCGCATGCCCTCGCACGCGGAAATGCCGAAGTCGATAAGCTTCACGACGTCCGTAGCGCTCACCATGATGTTTTCCGGTTTCAAATCGCGATGGACGACGCCCTGGCTGTGAATGTATTCGAGAGCTTCGCAGACTCCCATGGCAATGCGGGTCGCTCGCTCGGCGGGAAGCTTCCCTGACTTGGCAAGAATTTCGCGCAGGAAACGGTCATCGACCCATTCCATCACATTGCAAAGCTGGTCCATGTCGCTGTTGTCCATCGTTTGCACGACGGCCGGATGATGGAGGTTTTTGCCAATGGCTATCTCTCGCTGAAAACGGTTATAGAACACCGGGTCGCATTCGAGTTCAGGGTGGGGAATCTTGAGGGCAACCTGCTGGTTGGTTCGCAGGTCGGTCGCACGGTAAATACTGGTCATGCTGGTGCGAATTACAAAAGCTTCGATTCGGAAGTGTTCGAAGTGTTGACCCGTCTGAAGCTGCTCCAAAAGCATTTTCTGAGTCCCTCCCACGACAGAAAGCGCGTCGTAAGCCGTGGTCAAGATATCGATTTACCTCTAAAGAAGGCATAAATGAATCGTAGAATGCGCGTAAACGATTGGAAGCATTGTAGGCTGAGTCTGTCAGGCTGCAACGGCAGCAATCGAGGGTGACCGTCGCCCGTGCCGCATCAACCGCGACTTGCTGCAGCTCGGCGTTTCATTTTGCCTCTTGAGATAACAGCAAAGACATTCATTTTCTTGGACCTGGGGCGGCATTGCCGCTAAACTTGGCCCAGATGCCCAAGAGTTCTTCTCCCGATTCTGCAATGACATCGAACCCGCAATCGACCTCTGGTTGGAGATCGCTGTTTCGCGTACCGGGATTCCCTTTCTTTTTTGTGGCCATGCTGATCTCGTTATTTGGGACCGGAATGAATTTTGCGGGCGTAACGTGGTACGTGCTGGGCGCGACGCATTCCACGGTAAAGGTAAGCCTGATCGTCATACTGGTTACGCTGCCTGGGCTGATCGTGCCTCCATTCGGAGGAGTTCTGATCGATCGCGTGGACCGGCGCTACTTGGGAATCACGATTGACACAACCAGGGCGATCATTGTTTTGGGCACGGCTGCGCTGGCGTTTACGGGACGCCTGGCGATGTGGGAACTGTATTCGATGGTGCTGCTGCTGGGCGTAGGCTTTGCAATCTATTGGTCGACGACCAACGCGTTGATTCAGGAACTTGTGCCGCAAGACAAATTAATTACAGCCAATGCCACCGTGCTGATTGCCGTACAGGGCGGCATGGCGGCGGCTGGCACACTCGTCGGATTTATTTATGAACGGGCAGGGCTCGGGGGAATTCTGGGCATTGATGGGACGACCTACCTGATTTCCGCGATTTGCCTGCTGCTGCTGAGACACGGATACTGTCCACCCCGCGAAATACAGAACAACCGCCTGGTCTCCTCCTCGCCTACGATTGAAGCTCCCCCCGAAATGTCCGAGCCGACTTTGACGCTGACGGATAGCGCGGAGACGGGCGCGGCGAGCGTTTTTGCGGATATCAGTGAAGGATTGGCGTATCTGGCGGAGCAGCCGCGCGTAATGGCTCTTGGATTCACGTATGCCTGCATGATGGCAGGAGTGATCAGTGCGAACGTGCTGGTGGTGGCATTGGCGAAAGATGTGCTCTTCTCGGGCCCGCGCGGGTATGGATGGATTGAAGCCGGCTGGGCAGGGGGCGCGATTGTCGGGGGACTGGTCGCTGGCTTTGCGGCGCGCAAAAGACCATACGGGATATTGATACTCGCATTGGCCACGTTGGCAATTGGCCATACGCTATTTCCATATGCCCACGTGCTGATCTTGGCGGTGGCGATGAATGCTTTGTTCGGAGTCTGCCGCGCGCTGGGCGGAGTGCTGACGCAATCTTCCATCATGGCCTCTGTGCCGCGGCATCTCATGGGACGCACGCAATCCGCGTTTTCCGTGATGAGCACAATCTTGCAGGTGACGATGAGCTTCACGCTGGGTTGGTTTGCTCAGCACGTTACGCTTTCCATCGCTTTTCTTTTGCTTGGCGGTATCTACGGAGGCGGGGTGCTCGCTGCATTAAAAGTGAGGACGCTTTCTACCGATGCCCGCAAGACACCAGCTGCCGCTGTTTAGTAGAATTTTGTTTAGCCGGCTATTTATTGCAGGTTGGAAATTAAAACCCACAGGCTAATGAGTCTGTGTGAGAACTCGGTTTTGAATCATGTAGCGCCCGCCTTCAGGCGGGCATCTGCTTGATTCAAAAGTGCCCTCCTGAAGGCGGGCGCTACAAAAACACGTCAATTTTGAGTTCTCACACAGACTCTGAAGCCTGTGTTACTTGTCCGCAACGGGGAGCGGTTGGATGAGAGTGTTTATCGCAGGGGCTTCGGGAGTGCTCGGGCGGAGGCTGGTGCGCCAATTTGTGGAGCGCGGGCACTCGGTCATCGGCCTGGTGCGAAATCCGAAAGCCGAGTTCGCCGTGCAGGAAGCCGGCGGAGAGCCGCAGCATGCGGATTTGTTCGATGCGGATTCCCTGGCGCGCGCGGCCGAAGGTTGCGACACGGTGATTCATGCCGCCACGGCAATTCCGGTTAAGGCGCAAACAACGCCCGCCGACTGGGCCATGAACGATCACATTCGCCGCAAAGGCACGCGCTGCTTGACGGAAGCGGCCGCCAAAATCGGCGCGAAAACGTATCTACAGCAAAGCGTTGTGTGGGTGGCGCGGCCGCGGAATGAATCTCCATTTACCGAAGATTCTTCAGCGGTGCCCGAACCCAACATTCAATCGGCGATCGATGCGGAAAAGATCGCGCGCGAAACGGAATTGACAGAGGGAATTACGGTAGCGATTTTACGCGGCGGTTATTTTTATGATTCGGAATCGGCGCACACACGAACGCTGGCCGACGCGTTACGCGAACGGAAGATGCCTATTATCGGAAGCGGCGACGCATTGTGGGCCATGATTCACACGGATGACGCGGCCGGCGCCTTTGTTGCGGCGGCGGAAAAACCCGCGAGCGGCATTTGGCATATTATCGACAACGAACTGGTTTCTTCGCGCGATTTCCTCAACGAATTCGCCGCTGGTTTGGGTGCGCCTTCGCCAAGGCGGTTTCCTGTCTGGCTCGCCAAGCGATTTGTGGGCGAGCAGGCCATTGCCTATTTCACGAAATCCACGCGCACAACCAATGCACGTTTTCGCCAGCATTTTGAATGGACGCCTCGCTATCCAACCTACCGAGAAGGATTGCAGCAGATTATTTCCGAGTGGAAGAAACAATATTCAAAAACTGCGGGCACTTGAAATTGATGCGGTGTGAGAAGTTTTACATACAACATTATCCGATAAATGGCCTGGAA
>DATAPT010000168.1:0-2370 GCA_036265065.1 Candidatus Acidiferrales bacterium
GTCACTCACGTTTTCCAGATAACAAGGTGGGAACGAACATTCAGGTTAGTTCACTAGATTAACTCTCGAATTTTGCTTGTGCGCCAATGAAGCAGCTAGGATAGAAATCCCAGAGGTAGATGGATAGCAACCGTGCCTAAAAAAGAAACAGCGGTAGTTGTGGACGAAGACGCCATAGACGAAAAGCCGCAGGAAACTACTGTCGAGTTCCTGGCTTCGCTGGCGGGCGTGCTGGTCACCGGTCTTTTCATCATCACGTTCGTATTACAGGCGTTCGAAATTCCATCCAGTTCGATGGAAGACACGCTGCTGATCGGCGACCACGTCTTCGTGAACCGCGAACAGTTCGCACCTCCCACGCATTGGATGGGACCGCTGATGCCGTATCGCGATATACACCGCAACGACGTCGTGGTGTTCTTGTCTCCTGAGGAACAAGGGTTATTCGTGGTGAAGCGCATCATTGGCGTTCCGGGAGACCACGTTCATTTGCGCGACGGAGTCGTGTATCGCAACGGCGAGAAGCTGGTAGAGCCTTATGCCCGGCACAAATTGGGAGACTACAATCCCTACCGCGATAATTTCCCAGCCCTGCCGCCGTCGGAAATGTACGGCGTAAGAAACGAAAAATGGATCGAAGAATTGCCCTCGCACATCGAGTCCGGAGATGTTGTCGTCCCGCCCGATAGCTATTTTGCCATGGGCGATAATCGGGACGTGAGTTACGACAGCCGATACTGGGGCTTCATTCCCCGGAAAAATGTGATTGGCCGGCCGATGTTCATCTATTGGTCGTTTATCACGCCAGCTGACCAATACCAGATGCGCAGCTTCGGCGACCGGGTGGGATTCATCGCGCATATTATCATTCACTTCTTCGATGAAACGCGCTGGTCGCGAACTCTGAAGCTGGTGCGCTGATCGGAAGATTTTTGCAGCAGGTTCCGAAAGTGGCCAAGCAAATAAAAGAAGAAAATAGCTCAGACAATAAGCCGCGGGAGACAACCGTCGAGTTCCTCGCATCACTTGCAGGTGTGCTGGTCACCGGTCTCTTCATCATCACGTTTGTTCTGCAAGCATTCGAGATACCTTCCGGCTCCATGGAAGATACCTTGCTTGTAGGCGACCACCTATTCGTGAACCGAATGCAGTTTGCATCGCCAACACGTTGGATGGGCCGGCTGCTGCCCTATCGAGAAGTTCGGCGCGGCGATGTGGTTGTTTTCCTATCGCCCGAAGATCAAGGAATGTTCATTGTGAAACGGATCATCGGTATTCCTGGCGACCGTATTCACCTGCGCGACGGCATTGTGTACCGTAACGGGGAGAAGTTAGCCGAATCCTACGTCCGCCACAAGCGGCAGAATTATGACCCCTATCGCGACAACTTCCCCGCGGTTTCTCCATCAGAGATTTACGGAATTACAAGCGAAGAATGGTTGCGCACTATGGCCGACTACAAGCGGGGAGACGACATCGTTGTACCTCCGAACAGTTATTTTGGCATGGGCGATAACCGCGATAATAGTAAAGACAGCCGCTATTGGGGATTCATTCCGCGCAAGAACGTAATCGGACGTCCAATGTTCGTTTACTGGTCCTTCACCACCCCGGAGAATCAATATCTAATCCGTGGCGCGGGGGATCGGCTTGGCTTCCTGGCGCATACTATTATTCACTTCTTTGATGAGACCCGGTGGTCGCGAACTCTGCGGGTTGTGCAGTGAACTTTCTAAGATCAAAGCGCGGGGTAACTGCACTCGTGGTTCTCGTCGTTGTTCTGTTCCTGTTTCGGCCTGGCGTTTACCGCTTACGCAACCGGATTGCGGTCTCTATTGGAACCGCGCTCGGCAGGCGCGTCGCGATCGATAACGTTCGTTTTCGCATCCTCCCGCAACCTGGCTTTGATCTGGAAGGCCTCGTTATTTACGACGACCCTGAGTTCAGCGCGGAGCCGATGATTCGCGCGCAAGACGTGTCTGCAACGATTCGATTCCGCTCGCTCTTGCGTGGACGGCTTGAGATTGCCAGCCTGAGCGCAAGCGAGCCCAGCATCAACCTGGTGCGTACCGAAAGCGGCCGTTGGAATTTCGCCAGCCTGATCGAGCGTAATGCGCAGATCCCCGCGGCTCCGACTGAAAAGCGCGCCTTCGAGCGCCGCCCGGCATTCCCTTATTTGGAAGCGAGCCATGCTCGCGTCAATTTCAAGATTGGACAAACGAAGAAATCCTACGCGCTGATGGATTCGAGCGTCGGGCTGTGGCAGGATTCTGAAGATTCATGGAGCGCGCGCATCAAGGCCGCGCCCGTGCGCACCGATTTTAATCTGACCGATACCGGCGTGGTTTCGATCGAGGGCAAGTGGCAACG
>DATAPT010000169.1:0-5915 GCA_036265065.1 Candidatus Acidiferrales bacterium
CAATTCGCGAAATGGCGGGGATTTTCTTTAATCGAATGGTGCAATGGATACTGGGCATTCCCTTTTCAGACACGCAATGCGGATTCAAGGCCTTTCGCAGTGAACGTGCGCGACCTATTTTTGAACAGCAGCGGATCGAACGATTCGGGTTTGACCCCGAAATAATTTTTCTGGCCAAGCGCAATGGCCTTCGAGTCGCGGAAATCCCGGTGCGCTGGTCGCATGACGCCGCCACCAAGGTAAAAGTTGCCGCAGATGGCCTGCGAATGTTTTTAGAATTGATCCTGGTCCGATGGAACGCCGCCCGCGGATACTATCCCGTTGCACGCGGGCGATAGGGAATTCGCCTGGAATACCGTGTCAGGTGAGCAATGCGGTCTTCCAAATCATTTGCGTTCCTTGCACCCATCATCAATTATGTGGTCCGGGCGATTTGTGCGGCCATTTGAATCGTGCGAAAAATGTTTTTCAATCTTGATACGGAGAAGCGTGAATAGGAATGAAAGTTTCGGTCATAATCCCTGTCTATAATGAGCGCGCATTTATCGAAGAAGTCTTGCTGCGCGTGCAGGCATCGCCCATCGAAAAAGAGATTATTCTCATCGACGACAAATCCACCGACGGAACGCGCGGCCTGCTTGAGGATTTTGACAAAGCGCAATCGGAAGGCAAACGCGATGTGTCGGTGCAAAACGGGAAAGCCCGCCTCTCGCTTGCCAATATCCGCTTTCTTTTCCAGAAGGAAAACGCCGGCAAGGGAGCGGCTCTGCGCCGCGGTTTCGAGGCCGCCACGGGCGACATCGTTCTGGTGCAGGATGCGGACCTCGAATACGACCCGCGCGACTACGGAAAACTTCTGGAACCGATCTTCGAAGAAAAAGCGGATGTGGTTTATGGCTCCAGATTCCTGGGTGGACCGCAGCGCGTTCACTACTTCTGGCACTATGCCGGAAACAAATTTCTCACTCTACTCTCTGATATTTTCACCAACTTGAAGCTTACGGACATGGAGACCTGCTATAAAGTCTTTCGGCGGGAAGTCTTGCAAGGCATAAACTTAAAATCCAACCGCTTCGGCTTCGAGCCGGAAATCACCGCCAAAATTTCAAAAGGCAACTGGCGCATTTACGAAGTTTCGATTTCCTATGCCGGCCGCACCTATGCCGAAGGCAAAAAAATCACCTGGCGCGATGGCATCTCCACGCTATGGTGCATCATCCGCTTTAATTTGTTCGATTGAATTTAAGCAGCGATTGCGCAAACGGCTCGGAGAAAAATTCCCGCGGTTCCTCAAAGTTACACTTTCCCGGAGCGCCATTTGTTGGGGAAATAAATTAAAAATGATTGGCTAGGTTTTTCGCTCGGTGTCCGTACTGGCGTTGGCTTCCGCCTGATTCAAGCGGTCCACAAGAGTATTCAGCGCCTGCAAAAGGGATTCAATAAGCGGTGGCTGATCTCCGTTCGACTCCATGCTTGCCGCCGCATTTGCTAAAGCGGCCTGGTGATTCGGTTGTGGCGCGGGCGCCTGCGCAAGCGGATCGACGATGTGCAGATCGAAATCGCGCGCGACCTCTTCCACAATTTCGGGAGGCACAGGATTTTTCTGATCGACGAACGAACTCACGAGCGAATGTTCGCAAAGCAGATTCGTCACGCGGGGAATTCCGCGCGCATACCGGTGCACGGTGGCCACGGCTTCCGGGCTGAAAATATCCGGATTCTCGGCCCCCGCAATACGCAAGCGTTCTTGAATATATCCATGGGTTTCTTCGAGAGTAAGTGGACGCGTCCTGGCGCGAAGCGTGATGCGCTGTCGAAGTTGCCGCAAATCAGGTTGATTGAGTTTTTGTTCAAGTTCGGGCTGTCCCGCAAGAACAATCTGCAGCAGTTTTTCGGTCGAAGTCTCGAGGTTCGTCAGCAGTCGAATCTCTTCCAGCATTTGCGGCGAAAGATTTTGCGCCTCGTCCACCACCAACACGGCGCGTTCCCCGGCCTGGTATCGATCCAGCAGCCACTGATTTAATTTCACCAGCATCTGCCCTTTTTGCCTCGTTTCACAGGGAATGCCGAAATCGGCCATCATGAAATCGAAAAATTGAGAGACGCTAAGGCGCGGATTGAATACAAAAGCGGTGAACACCCGCTCCTTGTGCAGCCATTCCAGAAGCTTGTTGATCAGTGTGGTTTTGCCTGTGCCTACTTCACCCGTCAGAAGGATGAATCCCTTGCGTGTTTCAATTCCATAGGTCAGACAAGCCAGCGCTTCCTGAGTATTTGGGGTCAGGTAGAGATAGCGCGGATCAGGATTTACGTTAAACGGACTTTCTTTGAGTCCGAAAAACTTCTTATACATGCTGTGACCTCAAAATCGTTCCGAAATGTCCATCGGCCTTCGCTTTTTTCAGTATGCACATAGCGTTAACGGCCTTCCTTGCCAACCGGCAGTAGATGCCAGCTTACGGACACGCCTACCGTTTGTTGAAGCCCCGTTCCACCGCAAACGGCGACTGTACAGGACACGGGATTGTTCTGCCTTAGCGCCCCATAATTAAAATTAACCGCCGCGTGCTGGCCCAACGTCCTGCCGATATTTGCGCCTGCGAACCAGTTATTGAATTGAGTACTGGCAACCCCCGCTGGTGCGAGACTGTTGTTCAAGGAGTATCCACCGTTGATGGAACCAGTCCAGTTTCGCGAAAATTGATAATGAGCATTGGCTGAAGCCGAATCGCTCGTAGCTCCTACGAATACGCCTGATCCGCTGTTCAGCCCGCGCACAAAATCCAACGATAACGAACCTCTTCGCCTTTGGTAGGTTAACGCGCTGTTCACCGAAACAAACAGCAGGTTAAAGTTTCCCAGGCCGCCGGCATTGAACATCCGAATTTCCTGGGGTCCCGCGGCAATCTGGAACGCCAGACGCCCGGTTATCTTTCTCCCAAAAGCAAGCGCGCCTACATAATCGACTGTAGATTTCCCGGTTCCCAGATAATTAATCTTGCCGTAGCTGGCGAGAATGGCGATTGAATCCGAGGGATCCAGCAAATAATCGTACCCAGCCTGCACGTCCATCATTTCGCTGTTCTGGAATCCGGGAACACTGAAGTGCAGTAAACCGTACGCAGCTGCCACGGTAAACGCCGATCTGCGGCTGAACGAATATTCCGCCTGGCCGAGTACCGAGTTTCGATAACGCATCGCCTGGCCGGTGTTGATATTTTCGCTAGGAAGGAATGCTTGCGAAATGCTGTTCAGGGAAGAACCCAGCATGGAGGAGAATGCCCCCGCCAAGCCCGGACCGCCAATGCCCTGGCTGGAAAATCCGGCGCCCGGCGAGGCAGTGAAATTGTCTTGCAGCAAAATATGCCAGCGTCCCCAGTCTGCCTGCTGCGTAACAATCAGATCATGAAATTGATAGCGGGGGGAAACTGAGCCATAAAAGGTGGAAGCCGCGCCATAGTTTTCATTGAACGTTTCGCCACCGTTGTAAAAAGTGGTGAATTGATACCCGCTCCAGGTGCGCGAAAAATTCAAGCTGCCGCTAGCGATGGTTACTCCGGTCGTTACTGTTTTTCCGGTCGTCCCGGGCACAAACTGACCTACTTGCGAAACCGTGATCCCCGGGTCGAAGATGTTCACTCTATGCTGCAGAGATCCAAGTGTTAAGGGTTCTGCGCCTGCCAGCGTGTTCTGATCCGGCGTGACCTGCGAAGGATCATACGACTCCGAATTAGAGGATGCATCGACTCCGCGAGCCGCGCCCACGGGCGGTTTATTCGCAGATCGGCTCGATCCACCTGCAGTCGTATCCAGTGGCTGGAGAGGAGCATTCGGGTCGATCGGCGGCATACCCTGCCTTTGATCCTGCGCAAATGCCGAAGTCGCGCATAGCAGAATTGCGATGCCGAAGATTTTGCTTAATTTCAACGCCTTCATTGCTTCACCTCTTACGGGACGACGACAGTGTCGCCCGGCTCAAGCTTTATATTCTGGTCTTGGCTGTCTCCATTGAGCACTTCCCTATAATTGAAGGGGAGCTCAACGTGCTTGCCGTTCACCACGCGCATGACATGGATTTTTTTCACGTTGGCGAATGTCGTAAATCCTCCGGCATTCGCTAGGGCCTGTAGAACGGTGGTGCCGGGAACCAGTTGAAATGCTCCTGCATGGATAACTTCGCCGATCACGAACACCCGCTGGCTGTTGATGGCGCTGACAATCACGGTGACCTGCGGTTCGGTCAGAAACTTTTTCAATTTAGTGGTAATTTCCGCAGCCAGTTGTTGGGGCGTCTGCCCCGCCGCCTGCACATCGTTGATCAGCGGCAGCGAAATTTTTCCATCGGGGCGGACAGGGACCACGCGAGTCATATCTGGCTCTTTCCAGACGTTAATATCCAGAACGTCCTGCGGACCGATCACATAGGAGGGATCGGTTGTGGCCGGAGTGACGCCAGATTTTGTGTCGTCCATTGAATTGGCAGACGGAAAAATTGGCGCTTCTTTCCCGGATTTTTTATCCTGCAGTCCGGCCCGCGCATTCCCGGCTCCCGCAAGGATTATCACTGCGACAAAAAGGAATATGGTTTTCTTCATGCTGGATCTCCTCATTGCTCTTCCGGCTGGCCGGAACCGTCCAAACCCAGTTGCTTTAATTTATAGAGCAACGCTTTGTAGCTGATTTGCAGCTCGCGCGCTGCTTTCTTTCGATTCCAGTGCGTGCGCTCAAGCTGATCCAAAATCATGGCGCGCTCGGCCACTCGCGAGGCGGCTCGGGCTGCTTCCTTCAGAGAACGAGTAGGAACGTGTGAATAGACAGTTTCGGATATTTTAGAAGCGCCGGCGTGCGGATCGGGCGCCTTGGACCCATTCTCGACGGACAGGTCATGTGTTGCCAGATGTTCATCCCCCAGCGCCACAATCTTACGCGCTACATTTTCAAGCTCGCGGATATTTCCTGGCCAGGAATGCCGTAACAGCAAACTTGTGGTGGCATCGCTTATTTTGGGCTCTGGACGCTCAAACAATGAGGCGTATTTTTTAAAAAAGAATTCGAGTAGCGCAGGAATATCTTCACTACGATCCCGCAATGGGGGCAGGCGCAGGTGAACTCCATTAATGCGATAATAGAGTTCTTCCCGAAACCGTCCGCTCTTCATTTCCTCTTCCAAATTTCGCGTGGTGGAGGAAATGACGCGCATACTAAGGCACCCTTGTGGAGGCCTACCAGCCCCATCCGGAAGCAAATGAAGCAGCTGTCCTTGCGCAGAGATCTCCAGATGATTGATCCCATCCAGAAAAAGTGATCCGCTCGTCGTCTCCTCTGGCGAGTAATTCTCCGCGCGTTGCAATCTTGCCGAAAGCGAGTCTCCCGTAAGCCCCGAACACCCGCACTTTACAAAAGGCTCTTCCCTGCGCCTGGAAAGTCTGTGAATCTCCAGAGCGGCAACCTCTTTGCCCGTCCCGCTCTCGCCCACCAACAAAACGGGTATGTCGGTCAACGCGATATCATGGATCGTTCTATGCAAGGCACGCATGGCCGGGCTAGTGCCGTGGACGAAGTGCTGGTAGGGCAGCGCCTGAACTTCTGGCACACCCACAGATAGGAAGTTTGCGTCCACCTGAGCAGTCATTGCGCCCCTTAATCGAGTTTAAGGCCTAAATTCGCTAGCCTTGTATCTGGCTGCAGAGGAATAGAGCAATGGATGGGCCAAGGGGCGAGGCTTTAAAATGAAATTAGCAAAACAGCATTAACTGTATATTTTTCTTATTGTTACGGGGTATAATGTGAGGATCAAGTCGCTCGTCCAAGTGGTGGCAGGGGGTATACCGGACTACCACAAAGTGGCAACTTATTTCCATCTCCTGGGTTCTATCAGAATGTAGACCGCTATCACCCTGATTTGAGTGGAATTG
>DATAPT010000170.1:0-6191 GCA_036265065.1 Candidatus Acidiferrales bacterium
TTAAGCCCGCGCTACTTAAACCTCGGGCGGCAAATCCATCGTGATGAGGAATGCTCTCGTTCGTGGGTCAAGCCAGTCGCGCAAGGCGTCTCCCAATAAATTAAAGGCCAGAACCGCAGCCATGATTCCAAGCGCTGGAAATATGACGAGGTGCGGAGCGTCAAACAAATGATTGCGCGCGTCATTCAGCATGGCGCCCCAACTCGGCGTAGGCGCTACAACTCCAAGGCCAAGAAAACTCAATGTGGACTCCGCCAGAATCGCTCCCGCCATCCCGATGGTTGCCTGAATCAAAACTGGCTGCAGAGTGTTGGGCAGCAAATGCTTGAGCAAAATGCGCGCGTGTGACGCGCCCAGCGAACGCGCGGCGAGAATAAATTCCATCTCACGAACTTTCAAAACTTGCGCGCGGGCCAGGCGCGCGTACCCCGCCCACCCCGTGATGACCAGCGCCAGGATCACTTTATCCAAACCCGGTCCGAGGAATGCCGCAAACGCGATGGCCAGTAAAATTCCCGGAAAAGATAAAAAGGAATTGATCAGCACGATGTTGATGAAGCGGTCAAACGCTCCACCGAAATAACCTGAAACCGAGCCGAGCGCCAAGCCCACGATGCCCGCGCCAAGCACCACGGAGACCCCAACCAGAAGCGAAACGCGCGCGCCGTATAACGTGCGTGACAACACGTCACGGCCCAGTTCATCCGTTCCCATCCAGTGATGCGCGCTGGGGGAGAGCAGGCGGTTGGGCAAACTTTGCGCGGAAGGGTTTGCCGGAGCGATCCATGGCGCGAAGACGGCCAGCACAATTAAAATCGCGGTAACGGCGAAGCCCCAGCGGCCAAGACCGCTAGTGCGGAGGAATTGGCGAAACTGAGATGTAAGCTTCATAGGTCGTTCACCACAATTTTCATCGACTTCATGTTATGAGCCAGTAGCGCGGGCTTCAGCCTGCGGGGGTTGGTGCTTGCTGGGATCAACCGTTCGCATAGAACGCTTTGGCACCCAAAACCTGACTTCTGATCCCTCTTATTCACTCGGGACAAGCGAGGCGAGCTACAAATTTCCTGAGCGCTTGCTGCTGAAATGGTATGGATCATTGCAAGCGCACCCGGGGATCTACCATGGCGTAGATCAAATCCGTCAGGAGATTTACGCCCACGTAGGATAGGGCGATGATCAGTATGCAGCCTTGCAGCAGCGGATAATCGCGCGCCGCGATGGCTTGCACGGCCAGTCGGCCGATCCCCGGCCACGAGAAAATTGTTTCAGTGACGATGGTTCCGGCAAGCAGCGAACCGAATTGCAATCCAACAATGGTGATCACCGGGATCAGTGCGTTGGGAAATGCGTGGCGGAACAGGACCGAAGTTTCCGTGATGCCTTTAGCGCGCGCGGTTCGCACGTAATCGCTTGAAAGTTCCTCGATCATAGAGCCGCGAACCATGCGCGTAAGAATCGCCGCAAGCGCCGCGCCCAGGGTTGCCGCAGGCAAAATCAGATGAACGATTCCTCCGCGTCCCGAAACCGGAAGCCACCCAATTTCAACCGAGAAAACTAAAATTAAAATCGGCCCGAGCGCGAAATTGGGAACGGAAAGTCCGAGCAGCGTGAAAAATGATGTGGCGCGATCCGCCTGGCTGCCGCGTCGCCGCGCGGAAAAAACTCCCGCGGGAATGGCAATGGCGATGCACACGGCCAGAGCAGCGAGCGACAATTCCAGGGTTGCGGGAAACCGCTGCAGCACAATCGGACGCACGGGCGCGGAATAGCGCATCGAGCGGCCCCAATCGCCGCGCGCGAGGGCCTCAAAATATCGGACATATTGCACACCGAGCGGTTGATCCAGGCCGAGCGTATGCCGCAGTTGCGCGAGGTCCTCAACACGCGCATCCTGGCCGAGCATCTGCAAAACGGGATCGCCCGGCACAATGTGAATCATCAAAAAAACCATGGTAAGAATCAGCCAGAGAGCGGGCAAGGTGTAAAGAAGGCGCTGTAGGAAGTGGCGGATCATTTTTGTTTGAGCACCTTCGTCGCAGCGGTTTTCGCTTCAGGCAAAGGCTGGGGGGCAGTTCGGTCCGCAGCCACGTTGATCCGCTGAATTTTTACGCGCGCCACTCTGCGA
Source organism: Candidatus Acidiferrales bacterium (assembly GCA_036265065.1). GTDB lineage: Bacteria > Acidobacteriota > Terriglobia > Acidiferrales > UBA7541 > Palsa-360. The sequence goes on from DATAPT010000170.1 coordinate 2,129, forward strand.
CGATCCATTTCCACAACCGTGAAGCGGTAACCATTGAAATCAAAACTTTCTCCGCCGCGCGGAATAAAACCCAGGCGAGCGAGCACAAATCCGCCCACCGTCGCATACGAGCGATCTTCCGGCAGCACAATGCTGTACTGCGATTCCAGATCGCGCAGGCTGAGCGATGCATCGAAAATCATGGCTACATCCGCGCCCTGGCCGACGACGATGGGCCGTTCCACGACGTCAAATTCGTCGTGAATCTCCCCGATCAGCTGCTCCAAAATATCTTCCAGCGTGAGCAAACCAAGTATCGTTCCGAACTCATCCACCACCATGGCCATCCAGCCGTGATGCGTCCGAAATTCCTGAAGCATTTCACTGACGGGCTTGCTTTCCGGCACAATGGCAATTTCGTGGAGCAAGCTGCGCACGCTAAATTCAGCGGCCGTCCAGCCTTCCTCGGCGCGGCGTTCGCGGTCAAGCAATACCCAGACGATATCTTTAATGTGAATGTAGCCGAGCACCTGCTCGCCTGCTCCCTCAAATACGGGAAGCCTCGAACGCTGCGTCGTGACAAAGATGCGCATGACGTCATCGAGCGAAGCATCGGCCGTCACAAAGTGTACGTCGGGCCGCGGCACCATCAACTCACGCACTTGCATCTGATCCAGCTCAATTGCGCCGAGAATAAATTTCTCCTCATCCCTTCCCACCAGGCCGCGTTCGCGCGCTTGCTGAATCTGAATCTGCAATTCTTCCGCGGAGTGTACCTGCGTGTGGCTCGTGCTCCCTGAAAATCCCAGCCCGCTCAGCACCCAACGGCTCATTCCATCGAGCAGACTAATCGCCGGGCGGAACATTTCGAGGTACCACTGAAAAGGAGGTGCGACGAGCAGCGCCACGCGCTCCGCGCGCTGCAGGCTCATGCTTTTTGGTACGAGCTCGCCTAAAACTACGTGCAGAATCGTCAGGAAAAGAAATGCAATGCCGAGGGAGACAGCATGAATTAGGACTACAGTATGTGCGCCGGGAATATTGGCGACGAACGGACTCAAGATCGAAGCCAGTGTGGATTCGCCAAGGGCGCCGAGACCCAGGCTGGTCAGCGTGATTCCAACTTGTACGCCGGAAACAACGCGATCCAGCTTGCCAATCAGATCCAAAACTATTTTCGCCCGAAATCGCCCCTGATCGACAAGTTGACGCACGCGCGAATGGCGCACCGCAACCAGCGAAAACTCGACCGCCGCGAAAAATCCGTTCACGGCCACCAGAGCGAACAATCCGAGGAGTCGCAATCCAAGCAAGCGGTCAAGTTCCTCCGAGGGCTCATTCTAGCAGCCCATTCCTCCCAGCTGAAAGGACCGCGCACGCGCGTGATACGCAAGAGTGGTTGCCCGATCGGTCCGGGAATTCAATACGCAGCATAAAGCGGTTGTTTCGGTTCTCGCGCGTGCATTAGAATGTTGTCTTCGTTCGACAGCTTTTTTTTTGCGCTTGCTTTACGAAAATTGTGAACTATGACAACCGTGAATCCTGCATCGAGTAAAAAAAACGAGCCGGGCAAGAAGCCGGACTTTGAGAATTCCCTTGCGCGTCTCGAGGAAATTGTCGGCAAGCTCGAGAATGCAAATTTATCTCTCGACGAAGCCATGAAGTTGTTTGAAGAAGGCGTGCAACTCTCGCGCGACTGCCAGACGTACCTGGGGCAAGCGGAGGGCAAAGTGGAAATCCTGCTCAAGAAAGCGGGCGGTGAACTCGTTGCCGAGCCTTTCGATCCCGAAATAGAGGAAGAATCCTGAGCCGTCGCGGCAAATAAGCGGCCGAGCCGCATTCCCATTCCTCTGAGGATGATGACCCTTCCCACATTTTTCGAAGAAGATCGTGCAGCGGTTGACGCTGCGCTTGACGGGCTGATGCCCGGCGAAAACACGCAGCCTCCCTCTATCCACCGAGCGATGCGTTACAGCGTGCAGGCTGGCGGGAAACGCGTGCGCCCAATCCTGTGTATGGAATCGGCCCGAATTTTTTCCGCCGACGTTACTCCTGTTTTGCCTGTCGCGTGCGCGCTTGAATTTATCCATACGTATTCGCTGATTCATGACGATTTGCCGGCGCTGGACAATGACGACTTAAGGCGAGGGAAACCAACTTGCCACAAGAAATTTAATGAGGCGACGGCCATTCTCGCCGGAGATGCGCTGCTCACGCTGGCTTTTGAAACGCTTGCCAATGCGCCAATCGAACCGGCGCGTCGCGTTGCCATTCTTTCCCACGTTGCCGCATCGGCTGGCACGGTAAACGGGATGGTCGGCGGGCAGGTTGCGGACATTGAGGCGGAAGGCCGCTCGATCGCGCCGGCAGAACTCGAGTATATTCATCGATCGAAAACCGCCGCGCTGATTCGAGCATCCGTCGTTGCGGGGGCCATCGGCGGCGGCGCTGGCGACAATGACGTAGACCATTTAAAACGTTTTGGCGAGACCATCGGTTGGGCATTCCAAGTGGTCGACGATATTCTGGATGTCGAGGAATCCTCCGCGGCACTTGGGAAGACCGCTGGAAAAGATGCGGCGCAGAAAAAAGCGACGTATCCTTCGATCTACGGACTGGAAAAATCGCGACAATTTGCCAAAGAACTGGAAGATCGGGCAATGGCCGAAATTGAGCCGTATGGGGAGCGCGCCTCCCGGCTGCGGGAATTGGCAGACATGATCGTCCACCGCCGCGCGTAGTGGAAATAAGGCGCTATTGCGGCCCGCTGCTGTAGCCCGCCTCTTCAGACGCGGGGGTTTAGATGACATCACCTCTAAGCCCTCGCCTCTGAAGAGGCGAGCTACAATAGCTCCGGGAACTTTTCCAGCGTGTGCATCGAAACTCCTTGCCGCCTAAACCAAAAATCGCTAAAAAAAGGCTCGATTTGCTGGTTGTCGAACGCGGGCTCGCCGAATCTCGCGAAAAAGCGCAAGCCATGATCCTCGCCGGAGAGGTCCGTGTGAATGGCACTCGAAGCGATAAAGCCGGAGCGCAGATCGGCGAAGACGTGCGAATTGAGGTCAGCGGAGCCTCCGCGAAATACGCCAGCCGGGGAGGTTTCAAGCTGGAGGGCGCGCTCGAAGATTTCGGCGTCGACGTGAGCGGAAAAATTTGCCTCGATGTTGGCGCGTCCACGGGAGGCTTTACCGACTGCCTGTTGCAACACGGCGCGAGCCGCGTGTTCGCGGTCGATGTGACGCCGCAGCAAATGGCCTGGCGTCTCGTACAGGATTCACGCGTGACGCAAATTAAAGCGAATGCGCGAAATCTTCGCCCGGAGGAAATTCCGGAAAAAGTGAATCTCGTGACCATGGACGTTTCTTTTATTTCCGTTGCGAAAGTGCTTCCCGCGGTTGTCGCGGCTGTCAGCCTCAACGCTGAATATTTAATTCTGGTTAAGCCGCAGTTTGAACTCGATCGCGGAGATATTGGCAGCGGGGGAATCGTGCGGGACGCTGCGCTGCATGAACGTGCGATTGAACGTGTAAGGCAGACCGCGCTGGCGCTGGGCTTGCTTGTGAAGGGCGTTAGCCCTAGCCACTTGACGGGAGCCGAAGGCAATCAGGAATTTTTTCTCTACGCGGCAAAAGGCGCTTAGGTTTTAGTAGAACAGACTTCAGCCTGTGGAATTTAGGCCTTGCCAGAACTAAACCCCACAGGCTGAAGCCTGCGCTACTAAAAGACCGTTCCATTTTGCATCGTAGCTATGCAGTCTTTGGCAATCTTAGCTGAAATCAGGGAAATGGAAACGCGCCGCAGATGCTAAAGTAAGTGTTCGCTTTGGCAGCACTTCGGCAAAAATAAAATGATCAAGAAAGTCGGAATCATTTCTCGTCCACGGCGCGAAGATGTCGCGCGCGTCGTTCCACCTCTCGTCAATTGGCTGCAGGCCCATGGCGCGGAGGTCGTCTGCGATTCCGAGACCAGCGATTGCATCGAGCCAGTCGCCGCGCAAATACGCAAACGCGAAGATCTACCCGGCTGCACAGACTTGCTGATTGTGCTCGGTGGCGACGGTACGCTGCTTTCCGCAGCGCGTTTG
>DATAPT010000171.1:0-5699 GCA_036265065.1 Candidatus Acidiferrales bacterium
AAGCCTTCTTTCCGCGGCCTTTTAATTGATTGTCTGCGTGATAGGAAGGCGAATCTGAAACACGGAACCCCGGCCTGGTGCGCTCTGCACTTCGATGGTTCCGGAATGAACTTCCGTAATCCAACGCCCAATCGAAAGGCCCAGACCCACCCCACCGAGTTCACGAGTGCGCGCTTTATCCGCGCGATAAAATCGCTCAAATACATTTGGCAAGTCATTTTTGGCGATGCCGATGCCTGTATCACGGACTTGCGCGATGGCGTAGCCGTTGTTTCTGTGCAATGACACTTCGACCTGTCCGTTGGATGGCGTGTATTTCACTGCGTTATCGATGAGAATTAAAAAGAGCCGCCTCAGCGAACTGGCATCTCCGCGAATCCACATGGAATCGGAAGAAATTTGCTCCTGAAAACCTATTTGCTTGGCTTCGGCCAGGGCGCTTCCCTGATGGCAAGCCTCTCGCAACACCTCCGTGACGTTGGTGGGGGAAAAATGCAGCGTCTCCGCGCCGGAATCGGCGCGAGCCAGAAACATTAATTGCTCGATCAGCCCGGATGTTTTTTCGAGTTCGGTGAGAACTTCGGCAATGACGTCGCGATATTCTTCCGGCGAGCGCGCTTTGCGCAGGGAAAGCTCCGCGCGCGTGCGCATCACGGCAACGGGAGTGCGCAATTCGTGCGAAGCATCAGCTGTGAATTGCGTGATCTTTTTGAAAGATGCTTCCAGGCGATCGAGCATGCCATTGAGCGTTTCCGAAAGCCTCTGCAATTCATCGCCAGTGGGAGGGACAACCAGCCGGCTGGAGAGATTCTGCGCGCTGATCGTACGCGCTGTTTTTGTGATTTGATCGACAGGAGCGAGCGCGCGAGTGCTGATCCAGTAGCCGCCTAACGCCGAGCAAATAAGCAGTAACGGAATGGCAATGTATAAAAGCAATTCAAAGTGATACAGAGCCTCATAGAAATCGTCCATTTCAAACGCGGCTTGAATGAAATAGGGCTCGCCATCTACATTTACTGTCAGGTTTCGTATCCGCAGCGGGACATCGTTCCCTTTGTATTCCGAAATTTTCGGAGACGAAGATGAAATTCGCGGCACTCCGTAATCGCTCATTACCTTGGAGCGATACAACCAGTTGCCTTGCGCATCCGCAACCTGCAGCAGCGCGCCGCCCGCACGCAATTCGGTATGCTCGCGCAGCCCTTCCGGCAGATCGCCTTTTGCGCCGCGCTGAACATTTCTTTCGATCAGTTGATGCACGCCCTCGGCACGCACTTGCAGTTCCTCGTCAACGGTCTGGCGAATGCTGTGGCGCATGGCGAGGTACCCAGTGACACCGAATGCGGGCAACACCACGGCGAGGACCGCGAAGTACCAGGCAGTCAGGCGAAGTCGAATGGGCAGCGTCATCATGATGCTTTGGTTGTGTCTCGAATCGTGTAACCGGTCCCGCGAACCGTTTGGATCAGTTTCACTTTATGATCACGATCCACTTTATTGCGCAATAAACTGATAAAAGCGTCGAGCGTGTTTTCCTCCACGTCATCGCTTTCATCCCACACGGAATGAACGATGGTGTTTCTGGGCACCACGCGCCCGGCGCGGCGCATCAGGAATTCCAGCAAACGAAATTCCGTCCGGCTCAATGAAATTTCATCGCCATCGCGTGTCACGACATGCGCGGCCGGGTTCAAAATTAAATCTCCCACCTGCAGAACCGTTGGGCGCGCGGCAGAGCCGCGCCGCGAAACCGAACGGAGCCTCGCCAGAAATTCCTCAAACGAAAAGGGCTTGGTCATGTAATCGTCCGCACCGATGTCGAGCCCTTTCACGACATCCGGCACGGTGTCACGCGCGGTCAGCACGAGGATCGGCGTTTCATTGCCGCCTTTGCGCAGGCGCCGCGCCACCTCATAGCCGTCAATCCCGGGAAGCATCAGATCGAGCACGATCGCGTCATACTCAAGCGCCTGAGCCATTTCCAGCGCGTCGCGACCATCGAAAGCAAGGGTAACGGAGTGGTTTTCTTCCTCGAGACCTCTTTTCAACAGCTCCGCCATCTTCCTTTCGTCTTCCACGATCAGCACGTGCATGGTTGCCACTCTCCAATCAGATCACAATAACCTGAAAATGCACTGAAACACCCTGCACATAAATTTTAGACTGTTTTTTGTGTTTATCGAGAAGGAAAGGCGAAAGCCGCCCTGCAAAGCGGGGACCTCCGCGTCCCACTTGATACGCGAATCTGGTAATCTAATCCGCACGAGGGGTTGCAAAAAGTCAAACTTAAAAATGAATCGCTGGAAACTTTTTCTTGTCGTTCTCATTGGGATAGCTGCCCTTTTGGTTGGCTACGGCGCCTCAATCATTCGACGCGGATTTAGCGCCACCGTCCAACCATCCGCGGTGGAAGTCGCAATGGCGCGGACCGTGCGTAACCTGGGAATTCCCCGCGCCGCGCGCGAGGACAAAAATCCGTGGGCCGTAACTCCGGCCCTGCTCGACGAGGCGCGCGAGAACTTCACCAATCACTGTGAGGGCTGCCACGGCAAGGATGGCGACGGACGCTCGGGCATTGGGCAGAATCTTTATCCGAAAGCGCCGAATTTGCAGCGCCCCGAGACACAAAGTCTGAGCGATGGAGAAATTCATTACATCATTCAAAACGGCGTGCGACTCACGGGCATGCCCGCGATGGGTAATCCACACAGTGGGCAGGATGACAACGCTGCATGGAAGCTGGTTCTATTCGTGCGATCCATTGCACATGCGACGCCGCAGGAAAAAAGCCAACAGAATACGGAGCTGGCATCGGCTCATTACGTGGGTTCCGTTGCCTGCCAGAAATGCCACGCGGAAATCTACGAGCGTTGGAAGCAAACTCCGATGGCGAATGTAGTGCGCGATCCCCGAGAGCATCCGGACGCGATCATTCCCAACCTGGCGACAAATAATGTGAGTCCGAAGTTTACGAAAGATCAGGTGGCCTTCGTTTACGGCAGCATCTGGAAACAGCGCTATTTCACCAAAATTGGCGACGATTATTTTCCCGAGCCCGCGCAGTGGGACATAACGAATAAAGCCTGGAAACCTTATTTCGTTCCCAAGGGCGGAGATTGGTGGGAACCGTTCTATCCGCCGGACAATTTCAAAAGACCCACGGGTCCGACATGCGACGGCTGCCACTCGGTGGATTACAACATTCAGACGAAACAAGTAGCGGAGTGGAATGTGGGCTGCGAGCGCTGCCACGGCCCCGGAAGCGCGCACGTCAAACATGCCACGCGCGAAAATATTCTGAATCCCGGGCGAATGGATTACGTCAGCTCGAGCGACACATGCATTCAATGCCATTCGCAGGGGCGGCCTTTAACCAATCCCATCGAAGGCAAATACTATGACTGGCCGGTTGGGTATCGCGTGGGGCTGAAGCTGCAAGATTACTGGCAACTGGAAGATCACAAGCTCGGAGAGCAGACGTTTACGCATTTTGCCGATGGCACCGCGCATAAAAACCGCATGCAGGGCAATGATTTCGTGCAGAGCGTGATGTACCGCCGTGGCGTCATGTGTTCCGATTGCCACGACGTGCACGGCACCAAAAATTACGCGCAACTGCGCAAACCGGTAAACGAAATTTGCATGGATTGCCACGGGGCCGGCTCTCGAAACGGCCCGCGCGAGGCAACTCTGGCCGAGCACACGCATCACAAGGACGGCTCAACGGGCGCTCAGTGCGTGGCATGCCACATGCCAAAAATTGAAGCGGAAATTCCAGGTGTCTTCGTGAGCGCTCATACTTTTTCTTTCATCACGCCGGGCATGACCGAGAGATATAAGATTCCCAATCCGTGCAGTTCGTGTCACACGGATAAATCTCCTGACTGGGCCTCGAAAACATTGGCGCAATGGACGAACACTTCTCCATGGCGCATGGAATAGAAATGTCAGATAAGTTATTAAGGTTTCATTCAGGTTTAAAGAGTACGATCATCATCAACGCTGGGGGTCTGATCTGAATTTATTCTATTTATCAGAATCACGCTTAAAATTCGTTGATTGAGACCGAGTCCATGCTGTAAAGGGGTTGTCATGAAGGTCATTTTAGCAACACTGGCGTTTTTCTTATTTTGGGGACCGGCGGCAAATGCGCAAGTGGCTGGCGGATCGATTTCCGGGACAGTGACCGGTGATTCCGGGGCTGTGATGCCGGAAGTACAGATCTCGGTAAAAGAGCTTTCCACTGGTCTGGTCCGAAACGCGACTTCCAATCCCGCCGGGCTATATAACGTTGCCGATCTTACTGGTGGAACTTATGAAATGACGGTATCCGCTTCCGGATTCACGACTCAAGTGTGGACAACCGTTACGGTGACTGCTGGAGTCGAACGCGTCCTGAATGTGGTGATGCACGCAGGCGATCCGAAGCAAGTGGTGCGCGTTGTGGCTCCCCCTGCCCTGGTCAGTGAGCCATGCTCGGCCGCATGCGGAAGCGCCAACGCTTCGACCGTGCGCGATACCCCGCTGAATGGCAGAGACTGGGCGGCCCTCGCCACGTTGCAGGCAGGAGTGTCTTCCGTGCAGAACGGAAGCGCAACCGGCGGCGGGAACACGGATCGCGGATTCGGAGCGGCCGTCAGCATTTCAGGATCACGCCCCGATCAGAACAGTTATCGTCTCGACGGTATCAGTATTAATGACTACGCAAATGGCGCGCCTGGCAGCGTGTTGGGAGACAATTTGGGAATTGACGCCGTCGAGCAGGTTTCCGTGCTTGGCAGTAACTACCCTGCGGAGTATGGACGCACGTCGGGCGGCGTAATCAACGTCGTGACGCGCATGGGCAAAAATACTTTTCACGGATCGGTATACGAATTTCTCCGCAACAGCGCGCTGGACGCGCGGAATTTCTTTGATCCTTCCGTTATTCCTCCCTTCAAACGGAATCAGTTTGGGGGTTCCGCAGGATTGCCTATTATCAAGGATCGCACATTTATTTTTGGAGATTACGAAGGACTACGCCAGTCGCTGGGCGTCACCACGGTGAATACTGTGCCGTCGGCTGCAGCTCGATTGGGAATCCTGCACGACTCTAACGGAAATCTCCTCGGCAAGGACGGCAGCCCGACTGCTGGTCCCTGGTCGGGCCCGTGTCCAGATCCCGCGACCCAAACCAATCTGTCCCCCGGACAGGCGGGTTTTTGCGTGGATAATTTTGTCGGACTTCCCGACCCTGCGGATCCCTCGAAGCCCTCGTTTATTAATGCTTTCTATCCATTGCCCAACGGCGGGCTTCAGCCGAACGGGAATACCGGCATTTTTTCGTTTTCCGATCAGCAGGTAACTACGGAAAACTATTTCACGATTCGGTTCGACCACAAATTTACAGGTAGCGACAGCGTTTATCTGACTTTCATCCGCGACAATTCGAAGACAGTTCAGCCCAGCACGTTTGGAGAATTGTCTTCTGATGTTATTTCAGGCCGCATGGCTGGTACGATTCATGAGCAGCATATTTTCAGCTCCAATTTACTGAATTCGGCCCAGATTGGATTCAACCGCGCCGTGGGGATCATTGGCCAGGTGAACCAGGTTTCGGCCTCTTTTGCTCCTGTGCTTTCCGACCCATACTACGCATTCGTTCCGGGAGGATTTGCCGGCGCCATTGAAAGTATTCCAGGATTGACGAATTTTACTGG
>DATAPT010000172.1:0-4845 GCA_036265065.1 Candidatus Acidiferrales bacterium
CGCAATTTTACTGGGTCAGATGTACCGCCGCCGCGTCCCGCGCGATTTGCGCGAATTGTATCGCCAGTTTGTGCTGGCGCATTCGACAAGGCAGCACATCGCGCACGTTCGCCGCAAGCGCGCTCGCCGTATTCCGGATAATCCCGCGGGGACAGCGCATGATCTGGACCCTATGTTTTCCGCACTCAACCTGGAATATTTTGAGGGAAGACTTCCCCGCCCACGCTTGGGATGGAGCCCGCGACCCTGGCGCTCGCAATTCGGCTGCTACGACCCTTCGCTCGATCAGATCGTGATGAACAAGCGGCTGGATCATCCTGCGGTGCCTTCGTATGCGGTGGAATTTATTCTTTACCACGAAATGCTGCACGTGAAGCATCCGATTCGCGCCGCTGCTTGCGGCTTGCAGGCGCACTCGCCTGAATTTCGCGCGGAGGAAAAGCGATTTGCGCACTACGCGCGCGCGCGAAAATTTCTTGAACATGTGCGGTAGGTTTACATGGCATAGCCTTCAGCCTGTGCGGTTTTAGTCCTTGCAAGGCCTAAGAGCGCACAGGCTGAAGCCTATGCCACAAAAAAGCTTCAGCGTTCTGCTTTTTTGGGAGCGTCCTGCACGGCTTTTTCCTGCAATTCAGCAACTTGCTTTCTGATTTTTGCGGCATCCGCTGCGCGCGGCATTTTTTCCAGATATTTATTGTAGGAATCCGCGGCCTTTGCGTATTCGCGCTTCTTTTCGTAGGCCTGCCCGAGCAGTTTCCATGGCGCAGCCAGTGAAGGCTGATAGTTAGCTGCCTCGATCAGGCGATCGATCGCCGCATCATAGTATCCTTTGTTCAAATAAAACGTGCCGACATCCAGACTCCTCTGCGCGTGGAGAGGATCGAAAACGGGGCCAGTGGGCGCAGGAGTCTCGGGCTCATCGGCCGAAGGCGGAGGAGGCGGTAGCGTCGGATCGATCGGACGCGAAGCTGCGGGTGGCGGCGCGGCAGTCGCTGGCTGCGCCGGCGCGGATTTTTCCGGCGGAGGCGGCGGAGGAGGAACGCGCGGATTCACCTGCTGGGCGCATAACGACCCAGCGCTCGTGAGCAGCAATCCTGCAAGAATTAAAAATACCAGTCGCTTCATATGGCGCAGATTGAGATTCACTTTGCTATGATGGATGTTGCCTAAGGGCGATTTGCCGCAATCCCCATTCTACTCCTGCAATGGAATTGGAACAAAAAGCCGCAAGCCTTCCCACGGCCCCCGGGGTCTACCTGTTCAAGGACGCCCTGGGAAAGATTCTGTACGTGGGCAAATCAGGTTCCCTGCGCAGCCGCGTGAAATCCTACTTCCTCGAATCACGTTGGATGGACGCCAAAACCGGCTCGCTGGTGCGGGAAATCGCGGACCTGGATTACATCGTCGTGGACAACGAGCGCGAAGCCCTGGCGCTTGAAAACAGCCTGATCAAGCAATACAAGCCGAAATTCAATATTCTGCTTCGCGACGACAAAACTTATCCCTACATCCGCTATACGGCGTTTGAAAAATATCCGCGCGTGTATGTGACTCGGCGGCTCGTCAAAGACGGCTCGATTTATTTTGGCCCTTTCTTTCCTCACAGCCTGGCCTACCGGATCGTCCATTTCATTCACAAAACATTTCGGATCCCCTCCTGCACGGTGGACCTGACGCGCGCGCACCCGCGACCCTGCCTGCAATACTACATTCACCGCTGCCACGGCCCTTGCGTGCCCGGCCTGAGTACGGACGAAAAATACGCGGAAGCCGCGCGCGACACAAAATTGTTTCTGGAGGGCCGCCGCCACGTCCTGATGGAAAGCCTCGAATCGCGCATGTCGGAGGCGTCTGACGCGGAGCGCTACGAGCAAGCCGCTACCTACCGCGATCTCCTGCACACGCTTTCGGAAATTGAAGAGCGCCAGAAAATTGCCGCCGCGCAAGGGGATGACATCGATGTGCTGGCGTGGCACGCCGAACCACCGCTCATTGCCGTAAATCTGTTTCACCTGCGCGGCGGACGCGTGGTCGACCGGCGCGATTTTTACTGGGAAGACGTAGCGGAATTCGAGCCCAAAGAATTTTTGTCTTCGTTGTTAAAGCAGCTTTATCTGGATGCCGCGTATCTGCCGCGCTCCATTCACGTGCCAATGGATTTTGAAGATCGGGAACTTCTGGAAGAGATGCTCAGCGAACGAGGCACGCATCTCGAGCCGCCCAGAAACCGCGTGGAAATTTTGAACCCGCAGCGCGGAGCGAAGCATGCATTTTTGGAATTGGTGGAGAAAAACGCGCGGCATTCCTTCGAGCAACGTTTCCGCGTATTGAAACCCACATCGACCGCGATATCGGAAGCTCTGGAGCAGGCGTTGAGCTTGCCGGAACCGCCGCGACGTATCGAAAGCTTCGACATTTCACACTTGCAAGGGTCGGACACCGTCGCGTCCATGGTGGTTTGGGAAGATGGAAAAATGAAAAAATCCGATTACCGGAAATTCATTATTCGCGGCCAATGGGGCAATGACGATTTCGCCAGCATGAAGGAAACCGTCGAACGCAGGTACAAACGATTGCAGGATGAAAAGAAACCCTTCCCCGGCTTGATTCTAATCGACGGAGGAATCGGGCAGCTGCATGCCGCCGGCGCCGCGCTCGAAAAGCTGGACGTTATCAACCAGCCGGTCGCAAGCATCGCCAAACAGGAAGAAATTATTTACGTTCTCGGGCAGGAAGATCAACCGATCCGGTTGGAGCATCATTCCCCCATTCTCCATCTCATTCAGCAAATACGCGATGAGACACATCGCTTTGCCGTCGGCTTTCACCGGCAGCGGCGAACCAAGCGCACGATTCAAACGGGACTGGAAGAAATTCCGGGCGTAGGACCGCGCACGGCGCAAAAACTTCTGCGGAATTTTGGAAGCCTGACGCAGTTGCGATCGGCAAGCGTTGAACAAATAGCCAAGGTTATTCCAAAAGGTATTGCTGAACGGGTGGTTGCGCATTTGGCGCGCGGTAGTGGCACAACGGTTCGCGCTGGGTAGTTCCACTGATTGCTTCTGTTAACCCTGTGTGCTACTTTCCATATGGGAAAGGAGTGTGTCATGGCTGATAATTCTGGATCAAAGGTAAGCTATTTCCTGGTGGGTCTCGGGATCGGCGCGCTCGTTGGTATTCTTTTCGCACCGAAATCGGGCGAAGAAACACGCGAGTATTTGTCACAAAAGGCCGATGAAGGCCGTGAATATGCTCAACGCAAAGCACAAGAGCTTCGTGAACGCGCGGAAGATCTGGTGGAGCGCGGCAAGACTGTCGCATCACGCCAGAAGGAAAATTTGACCGCGGCAGTAGACGCGGGACGCGACGCTTACATGCGGGAAAAATCGAAGGCCCAGTAGTCACGACGAGGATAAGCGAATGGAAAGCTGGATGCCCTTGTTCGTTGCTGTCATTGCGATTGCTGTAGTCTTGCAATCGCTCGTTTTGATCGCCCTGTATGTTCAAATGCGCCGTACGGCTGCGCGTGTTGAGCAGGTTGTCACGGATATCAGCAGCAAGGTAGCGCCGCTCATTTCGTCTGTGCAAGTTTTGGTGGACGATATTTCCCCGCGCATCACGGGGATCGTGGCGGATGCATCGGAGATCACGCGTCTCGCGCGCGGAGAAGTCCAGAAGGTCGATCGGATTGTGTCCGAGGCCCTCGAGCGTCTGCGCATGCAGCTGATCCATGTGGACCATGTTTTAACAGGAGCGATCGAAACCGTGGAAGCGGCGGGATCGCAAATTCGGCAAACCGTTTGGGGCCCAGTGGTGAAAGCGACTGCGATGCTTCGCGGTGTTCAGGCCGGAATTGATTTCCTGAGGAACGTGCGGGGGCGGCGCGATGTCGGGGACCTTCCGGTTGATCAGCAGGACGAGGGAATGTTTATTTAGTTTGAGTTGAACTGCCTTGCGACTTTACGAATGACCCCGCTCCGGATCCTTCGTTTTTCCTCAGGACAAGAGACACGGGCCACAACAGTCGCCTACATTTTTTGCTACTTTATCCAGCCTCCACCTAGAACCACATCATCTGAATAACAGACTGCTGCCTGGCCGGGCGTTACGGCACGCTGTGGCTCGTCAAAAATAATGCGCGCATTCGTTTCGTCGACCGGGTCGACAGTCGCGGCGGCGGGTTCATGGCGGTGGCGAATTTTTACCATGGCGCGAATCGGCTCTTCCAGTCTTGCAAACGAAATCCAATTCACATTGCGTATTTCGCAAATATTAGTCCGCAGATCCGAATCGTCGCCGACGATGACGCGATTACTGGCGCGGTCCAGTTCCACCACATAAAGTGGCTTGCCGGCGGCTACGCCCAGCCCTTTGCGCTGGCCGACGGTGTAATTGTGCACGCCGCGATGGCGGCCAATCACTTCGCCGCTGGTGGTGACCAGATCGCCTTCGTCTTCCGAAAGCTTTTCTCCGCGCTCGCCTAAATAGGCGCTGATGAATTTGACGTAGCTTCCCGACGGCACAAAACAGATTTCCTGGCTATCGGGCTTTTCGGCCACAGGAAGCGTGGCGCGTCGCGCAATTTCCCGCACGGCTGTCTTGTCCAATTCGCCGAGCGGAAAGTCGGTGCGTGACATTTGTTCCTGCTTCAGTCCAAACAGAAAAAATGTTTGATCTTTGGAGGCGTCCTTGGCGCGCAGCAATTCATAGCGGCCTGTCGCTTCATTGTGGCGGATTCGCGCGTAATGCCCCGTGGCCATCCGCTCCGCGCCAATCTGGCGCGAAGTGACCAGCAGCGGATCGAACTTTACGTGGTTATTGCACATCGTACACGGAACGGGAGTG
>DATAPT010000173.1:0-5410 GCA_036265065.1 Candidatus Acidiferrales bacterium
CAAGAAGAGCCATGGTTTCTCCAACTCCACCGAGCATGCCAACGTTGCGCATCGAAACCGGTCACTCCCACTGGAAATAAGAAAAGCTCCAAATCTATTCGTCTTCGTGAATGGTTTTCAACCGAACAATTTCAAATTCCTTGATCCCCGCAGGCGTCTGCACTTGCACTTCATCGCCCACGTTTTTCCCCAGCAGAGCTTTGCCAATGGGGGACGTGGTGGAGATCAAGCCTGCCGTGACATCCGCTTCTTCGGTGCTTACCAGCTTATATTCAATCTCGATGGACTTCTTCACATCGAGCACCCAGACGCGCGACCCGTAACCCGTACGATCGGCGGGAATATTGTTAAGGTTCAACATGCCGATGTCACCGAGGCGCTTCTTCAGCTGGCCGAGGCGCGCCGAGACGTATCCCTGGCGCTCCTTGGCGTACTTGTATTCGGCGTTTTCGGAGAGGTCGCCGTGTGCGCGGGCCTTCATCAATTCTTTGGGCAACTCCACATTCATCTCGTATTCGAGCGTGGTGATTTCGTCCTGCAGTTTCTTTTTAACTTTTGCCAATGCGTCCATTGTTACTCGTTTTCTGCGATTAAATTTTTTATAGCGTCTGGGTCCTTAAGGCAAATATGCAAACCCATCTCGGGGCGTTTCCGGGAGTTACATTGTGCTGGATGGAACGAAGAGGGTGGATGAGACTCGCCCTGGAATACAAGGTCATTTGCCGGAACTCAATTTCCACAACTCCCCGCCCAAATCATACTACGAATCCGCAAGGTCAATGTATATGGAAGTGAGCTTAGGAAAGGGGAAAGCTGGAGGTCATTTCTTCAAAATCCATGGAGCGAATTTCAGGATTGTCCGCAGCCTCCAACGGATGGTTCGGGAGACAAATCCAGACCAACTACGAAGGAAGTTATCGTGATTCCCCCACCCATCTGTTTTGGGTTGATGCAGCGGAACTTTGGATCATGGGCCGCCAAGTCCGTCCCCATATCGGCTCCCCAGCCGGTTTGGAAGAGCCACACACGGTCGCCCGGCTTCAGGCCATGTGTCTTTGCCATGGCTTGAAACTCACCCGAAAAAGTCTGGCGCAGCAGCTTCCATTGGCGAAGCGTTACGGCAGGATCTCCGTTGCACGAAAAATCAAAATAATCGCCATGAAATGTTTGAACGGGAAACATGACCTTGGGACCGCAGAAATAAAACTCAAAGGGAATACTGCTCTGGTAATCCAGGAGGAAATGATCGCCGCGAGGGATGGACTGCTCCATGTAATTTACGGCGGAAGCCATCATGGCCGGGCTTTGATTTTCGGTCATTTCTTCCGTGGGCGCAGCGCCGTGCGCATTATTGGACACGACCATTAGAAGGACTGCTGCCAGAAGCCCGATCCAGACGCGTTTGCCGCTCACGGCAGCCAGCAGAAAGCTTCCGGCCGCAATCGCGAATGGGGCCAAAAATACAGTGTGGCGGCTGCCGATGTACGGATAAATACCCGCGATGGCCGCGCACCAGACACCAAGAAAAGGAAGGATCAGGAGAATTCCGAGACGATTTGTCTGCGAATTATTCCTGCGAGACAGCAATTTCTGGCCAAAGAAAAACGCGACGCCTCCCAGGAAACACAGAAGCACGGTTATCGCCACGTAGGGCTGGCCGAAAAGGAACAGGAAAATCCCGAAGGTATTTCTCCAGGTAAAGGTAAACAGGCTCACCGTGTCACGTTGAAAATAGGCTGTCCCATAAGATGTGGACCAGATCGCGATACTGTTTTTTAGTTTTGACAGGTGCGTAATATAAAGGAACGCGTAAATTCCGAGCGCTCCCGCTTGTCCAATGGCCCAGGCGGTGACGACCTTGCGCGGGAGTTGACCATCAGCGATTCGCGCCAGGACATAGACTCCAGTCGCAACCGCGAAAAAAACAGCGGAATAGTGGGTGAGAATCGCCAGATACAAAAAGCCTGTAAAGACCCACATCTGGCGGACTGTTTTATCGGTAAAGGCGCGCTCCAGAAAATAGAGGGCGCTCCCCAGGAAAAAAAGCAGCAGCGCGTAGGCGCGCAATTCGGCGGACAAGTCAATCATGGCCGGGGAAAAAGTGGCCAGAATCAATCCAATCCAGCTCGCGGCGCGGCCGAACGCCAATCCCATCCATTTATAAAACATCCAGCAAAACGCCGTACCTGCGACCACCGAAGGCATGCGCAGCATCCATTCCGAGCGGCCGAGAAAATGCCAGAAATACACCACCATATAAATCAGCGGAGGATGGGCGTTCGACAGGCTTGCCTTATACGCGAGAAAGGCGGACGGCTGGTTCAGGAGCAGGTAATGAAGAGCTTCGTCAGGATTCAGATAACTTCGCGTTGCGGCGAGAAGTCTGAGGACGAATCCTGCAGCCACGACTAAAAACGCCAGAAAATTCAGGTGTTCGACAATCCAACCTTCAATTCCCGATGCGCGGGGCGCGGTATCTCGCCCAATGATCGCGGGGCCCAGATCATAGGCCGCCTCTTCTTCTGCGTGGAAAGTGCTCCGAGTGTTCATCGGCTGATGGGCTCTTTCTCCGGGGCCGGGGTAACCGCGGAAAGATTTCCGGTTTCTTGCGAAACGGCACTTTTCATCGGAGCGGCAACCACTACAAATTGATAGGCAAACAAAGTTTTCCAGCAGCGCGTGAGCGCGTAATTGGCCTCGTGGAACGGCGCAAATATTTTGCTTCCGGTAAATGGAAGCACGAGTTGAAAGGGCAGCGGGGTGGGAATTATTTCTTCCACTTCGCAAGACACTTCTTTCATCAGTTGCTTCAGGCTGCGCGAAGTAAAAAATCGAAGATGGGTTCTGTCCAGAATTCCCCGGTCCATGTAATCGAATTTTCCAAAAAGCAGGCTGAGGCGAATGATCCAGTTGGCGATGTTGGGCACGGAAATGATGACCTTGCCCGAATCCTTCAGACAGGGAATGCATCTGCGCAGTACCGCGGCGGGATCGCGCAGATGCTCGAGGACGTCGGCAAAAACGATGTAGTCAAATTCGCGGCGGGCGGGAAACGCGTAGTTTTCGAGGTTCGCGACTTCAAAAACGTTATAATATTGGCGCGCCTTCTCGCCGGTCGCAGCGTCAAATTCAATTCCCGCCACATAGTGGCCGTCGCCCCGCCAGACTTTTCCCAGATAGCCGCTGGCCGTTCCGGCGTCCAGAATTCGGACCGGTTCTTTTTCGGCGCGCAGCGCGTTCAAAATCCAATAGTGGCTGCTGTATTTGAACGGCTTGAATTCGTATTGGGAATCCGGCATGTCTGGAGCTCACTGCACTCGTCGATATCGGGCTGCAAAGGATTGAAACTGGCGAAGCTCGAAGCGGCAGTCCCGGTGAACGAAATATCGTCCCAGAAGCATCAGGATGCTCAATCCGTAGATCGTGCTGTCGACGAAGCTTGCGTTCGACGCCTCGGGAAAATATTTTGTGGGGACAGGAACTTCCTTGATCACAAAATCCAGATGCCTTGCCTGCACCAACATTTCCTGGTCAAAAACAAATTTGTCGGAGTTTAGGGAAAAAGGAATTTCTTCCAGAACTTGCCGGCTATAGGCTCGGTAACCCGTGTGGTACTCGGAAAGATTCAGGCCCAGTGTCCAGTTTTCGAGCGCCGTCAGGAATTTATTGCCGATAAATTTCCACCACGGCATTCCTTGTTTCATCGTGCTTCCGGACAAAAATCGGGAGCCCAGCACAATGTCGGCGGTGCCATCCTTGATCGGAGCGATAATTTCGGGCAGCAGCGTCGGATCGTATTGGTAATCTGGATGGAGCATCACGACGATGTCCGCGCCCTCTTTCAGCGCTTCCGTGTAGCAGGTTTTCTGATTGGCCCCGTAGCCGAAGTTGCGTGTATGCACAAAAACACTGAGGTGAAGGTCGCGCGCAATTTCCAGAGTCTGGTCGGTGCTTCCATCGTCGACCAGAATAATCTGATCGACGGCCTGATGCGGAATCGCGTCGTAGGTGATCTTGAGGGTTTTCGCGGCGTTATACGCGGGCATCACCACGATTACTTTGGGGTTCTGTGTTTCGAAATTTTGGAAAGCCATCGCTTATCCTCGCAAGAAAGCCGAAAAACCCATGTTGTCAGGCGGCTCACGCTACTTCGTTCACGTTCAATTAACTGACCCTATTGGGGTATTTATAATCATCCTCAAATGTTCTGGGAAGCGATACTGGACGTTGGGGCGGATGTGCTTGGGAGATAAACTTAGGTTATTTGACAATGTAAGGGAATTGCGAGGTTGAAGTGACGTCGATGCGAAGGGGAAACGCTTTTTTTACGACTCATGGGAGATGCCATATCTTTCAATCGTTCAATCTGGGTAGGTCTGTGCCCTTTCCGCCCCGAAAGACACGGGACGGAAAGGCCTCTACGAAACCCTAGGAGCGAGTTTTTAGCGTGTGCAATTCAAATTGTACTTACACTTCGGCGAGAGCGTTATGCACAAGGTGAATGGCAATCGCCCCTTCGCCCACGGCTGAAGCAACGCGTTTTACATTGCCCGCCCGCACATCGCCAACTGCGAAGACACCGGGAAGGCTCGTCTCCAGCATTTGAGGAGGGCGAGATAATTTCCAGGGGCGGTTTTCCATTACTGTATCCAGATCCCGGCCTGTGAGAATGAAGCCCTTGGCGTCGAGCGAGATGCAGCCCTGCAGCCACTCGGTGCGCGGCGATGCCCCAGCCATGATGAAGACGTAGCTGATGTCATGAGTGGAAATTTCGCCGGTGGTTTTATTTTGCCAGGTCACTTTATTCAGATGAGTATCGCCCTCGAGAGCAACGATCTCGGTTCGGTAATGCAACTCGATATTTGGATTTTCTTCGATTCGCTGGATCAAGTAGCGGGACATGGTGTCCGACAACGCGCCGGAGCGAACGAGCATATGAACTTTACGCGAAGTTTGAGAAAGGAAGATGGCCGCTTGCCCTGCGGAATTTCCCCCGCCCACCACGATAATGTCTTCGGATTCGCACAGCTGAGACTCCATGTAAGTGGCGCCGTAATAGATACCCTGGCCCTCGAATTGGGCCAGATTGGCTATGAGAGGCTTGTTGTATTGCGCGCCCGTGGCGATGATGACGGAGTGGCCGGCCAGGCGATTGCCGTTGTCCAGAACCACTTTGTATGGGCGCTTTTCGCAGTCCAGCTTCACAACGCTGTGAGCGACCATCATTTGCGCGCCAAATTTTTCCGTTTGGGCGATCGCGCGCGCGGCCAGCTCCTGGCCGGAAAGGCCCGTCGGGAAGCCAAGATAATTTTCGATTTTGGAGCTTGATCCAGCCTGCCCTCCGGGCGACGCAGTTTCAATCACCAGCGTATCCAAACCTTCCGATGCGCCGTAAACGGCGGCAGCCAAG
>DATAPT010000174.1:0-6625 GCA_036265065.1 Candidatus Acidiferrales bacterium
CAACATTTCGCGCGAGCTTTCTATGCTGAAAACCGTCATCCAGCACAAACCATTCGACTCCGTGCCTCGAAAGGACCAATCCATTTTTGTAGCGGTCCGCTCCAACGCCGAGTTGGACTTTCCCCGCAAGCCGCTCGCGCAGCAGGGCAACTTCGTCGCTTTGCGGGACGCCGCTTTCGCCTGAGGTTTTTGTGCCTCGATAACCGCGCGTCAGGATGGCTGCGTGCTTTCCCTCCGTCGCGAGGCGCTCCGCAATCGCCAGCACCATCGGCGTTTTTCCCGTGCCACCCACCGTAAGATTTCCAACACTGATTACGGTTCCCGGCAGTTTGCGCGTGTGAAATACGCCCCGGTCATAGCACCAGGATTTCACGCGCACGATCGCGGAATAGAGAATCGACAGCGGATATAAAAGGAGGAGCCACGAAGAAGTGCGCTTCACATTTTGCTCCGCGCAGGACCCAGCACACTTTCTAATTGCTCCAGCACTCGATCGGTGGCGCCACGATTCTCATCCACAAGATTACGCGCCGATGCGCCCATGCGCTTTGCGCACTCCGCATCTTTCAGAAGACTTCGCCATGCCGCGCCGAGTTCTTCCGGATTGCTCACCTGGATCGCTGCGCCCGCCGCAAGAAATTTCCCAGCCATTTCGCGGAAGTTTTCCATTGACGGCCCGTAGATCGGAACTTTGCCGAAAGCAGCGGGCTCAAGAATATTGTGTCCACCACTCGCCACGAGCGATCCCCCGACAAACACGACGTCCGCCAGGCCATATAATCCAGCCAGCTCGCCGATGCTGTCCAGCAGCAGAACATTGCCCAGTTCAGCCATCGACGAACTCCCCGTCCCGTTCAACGTTAGATCGCGGCGGCGCAATAATTTATGACCTGAATCCGCGACAATTACAGCCGCATGATCGAATTGCTCCGGCTTTCGCGGCGCGAGGATCAGGAGCGCTCGAGGAAATTCGTCTTCGACTTTCGCAAATGCCTCCAAGACGCGCGCCTCTTCGTTGGCCAGCACGCTTCCGGCTACGATCACCGGACGGCGATCACTGCGAGCCACTTCGGCCTCGAGCCATGTGGACAGCGGGCTCGCGTCCGGCTCCGCGAGATCGTATTTCAGGTTTCCAGTTACCGTGACGCGGTCAGCGGGCGCGCCCAATGCAATCAGGCGTTCCGCGTCATCGCGGCTTTGCATCAGGAAAAGCGCAGCATCGCCCAGCACTTGTTTCAAGAATCCGGCAAGCATTCCTGCGGAGTACGAAAGCGCGCGCTTAAATCCGCGAAACGAACGCTCCGACAGCCGTCCATTCACAAATGCGACCGGAACATTGTTGCGCCGGCACTCACGCATGAAGTTCGGCCATATCTCCGTTTCCACAATAATTACCGCCGCGGGGCTCGCCGCCGAAATCGCGCGCCGCACAGGGCCGCGCCAGTCCAGAGGGAAAAAGAAAATTGCGTCGGCGAAGTGCATTCGCTCCCGCGCCAATTTCTGGCCCGTGAGCGTCGTCGTCGAGACGACAAGTCGGCGCTGCGGGTATTTTTTCTTGAGCCGTTGCGCCAGCGGAAGCACGGCCAGAACTTCTCCTACTGATACTGCATGAATCCAGATCGATTTTTGATTTGAATCTCGCGTGCTTGCAACCATCAATTCCGGCGGGAACTTGCGTCCAAACCGCTCAGGAAGATTGCTCAGGTATTTTTTTTGGATTAGCCCGCGCAGAAGGAAATACGGAGAGAGCAGGAGCATTCCCGCGGCGGTCAGCAGACTATAAATCGCATACATCAAGCATGGCTCTCGGCGAGCCGTCTCCTGTCCGCAGGGATTGCGGAAATTCACCTGTCACTCTTACAAAACGGATATTATAGGCGCACTGTTGGCATTGGCATACCAATTGTGGAGCATCATGGCGCACATTTGTCGTTTAGATGTACAAAGAGTGCCCGCCCGGAAATCGGGCAGCCACTGCGTAAACCTTAAGCGAACCTATTCGAGGCAAGGCGCATCATAGCCAGCCAGACTATGCTCCGGGAAATCCTGATATTCGTGATGCTGCTTCCTGTTGGCGCTTTTGCTCAAAGCGCGCCGGCGGATCCGATGACTTTGCAGACTCGTGACGCGCATCAGGACCTGGCGATTATTGCCGATCCCTACCTCAGGGCTGACCGCTACAAAAAGGAAACTTTTGGCAAGGATTCTTTCTACAATGCCGGAATTATTGCCATCGACGTGTATTTCAAGAACGACAACAACGCGCCGATTCGCCTTAACGGCGACACCATCGAGCTGATCATTTCACAGCCCGACCATGATCGCCAACGCTTAGGCCCACTTTCTCCGGAAGAGGTGGCCGATCGCACCTTGCTGAAAGCCGAATCTAATATTCGCCAACACCGCCCATTTCCATTCCCCGGCACGGGATCCGGCTCGGGGCACAGCAAGGATTGGGTGCAGATGACCACGGCCCTCCACGCGGTTGCGCTGGGGACGGACGTCCTGCCCCCGCACGCCACCATTCACGGCTTTCTCTTTTTCGATTTGAACCACCAATTCGACGCGATTCACAATTCGCACCTCTACATTCCCGACCTCGCCTTCATGACCGATAAAAAAGCCCTGTTCTTTTTCGAGATTGATCTGGCTGATTCGCCTCGAAGATAATTTCTTGGTCACACGCTGATTTGCCGAACGCATTGGCGTCGGATAGAATGTTGACTCCCAAACGGGCCAACTCCCCAAAAAACAAATGACACTCTTAGACGAATTGAATTCCGGCCAGCGCGAAGCCGCCACCACTACAGAAGGCCCTGTGCTGATTCTTGCAGGCGCGGGCACAGGCAAGACGCGCGCGATTACTTACCGCATCGCGAATCTGATCGAACAAAATGTTCCCGGCAGTTCCATTCTGGCCGTGACGTTCACCAACAAGGCCGCCGCGCAGATGAAAGAACGCGTGCGCGATTTGCTGATCCGCCAGGGAAAAGCGTTTGACGATCCGTGGATTGGCACTTTTCATGCTTTTTCCGCGTGGCTCTTGCGCCGCGAAGCGAAGCGGCTCGGACTTCCGCGCGATTTTAAGATTTTTGACGCGGACGATCAGGTCGCGGCCGTAAAACTTTCGCTCGATCACTTGAATATCAAGGATCCCGGCGAAAAAATTCGCGGACTGCTCGAGCGCATAAGCTCCGCGAAAAATCACGCGCAAACTCCCGCACAGGTTTCTGCCGAGGCCGCTCGCCGCGGCGATCCTCTGGGAATCACCGCCGCAAAGGTGTATGGCGAGTACGAAAACATTCTGCGCAAGGCGGGCGCGCTCGATTTTGACGATTTGCTTTTGCGCGCCGTGCAAGTGCTGCGTGAATTTCCCGAAGCGCGCGCGGCATGGCAGTCGCGATTTCGTTACATCCATGTTGACGAATATCAGGATACCAACCGCGTTCAGTACGATTTATTGAAGCTGCTCGTAAATGAAAAAAATAATTTGTGCGTCGTCGGAGACGAAGACCAGTCCATCTATCGCTGGCGCGGCGCGGATATCGGCAACATTCTTCGCTTTGAAGAGGATTATCCCGGCGCGCGCGTTGTGCGCCTCGAAGAAAATTACCGCTCGACGCAAGTGATTCTGGATGCCGCCGCGGGCGTTGTTTCCAACAATCGCCGGCGTCTTGGAAAAACTCTGAAGGCCACTCGCTCCGCCGGAAGAAATCTGGCGTTTTTTGAAGGGCGCGACTCCAAGGCTGAGGCCGAACACGTAGCAGATCGCATGCGCATGCTTCACGGCGACGATCCGGCTGTACACATCGCCGTACTCTACCGCACCAATGCGCAATCGCGCTCGTTTGAAGAGGCGCTTCGTTCGCGCGGCATGCGCTACCGCATGCTTGGCGGCTTTTCGTTCTACCAGCGCGCCGAGGTGAAAGATGCGCTGGCCTACGCGCGCCTCGCGTTATTTCCGGACGACGATATCGCGCTCTTGCGCGTGATCAATACTCCGCCGCGCGGTATTGGAAAAACGTCCATCGATTCCCTTTCCGCGCTCGCGCGCGAACAGGATATTTCGTTGTGGGCGGCGATCGCCAAGGCGCTCGATCCTTCGTTCGCGGGCCGCGCACTCGCGCCATTGCGCGATTTCCGTACTTTGATCGAAGAATTGCAGAAGGAAATTTCGACCAGCACGCCCGCCGATTTCCTGCAGTCCATTTTGACGCGCAGCGGATATCTCGACATGCTCCTGCAGCGCGACAACGTGGAAGACACGGCCCGCGCCGACAACCTGCGCGAACTTGTGAACGCCATGGCCGAGGGTGCCGAACGCGGCGAGACGCTCACCGATTTTCTCGACCACGCCGCGCTCGTCAGCGACTCCGACAATTTTGATGAAGACGCGCTGATCACGCTGATGACTCTGCACAGCGCCAAGGGCCTCGAATTCGAGCATGTTTTCCTGACTGGCATGGAGGAAGGCATTTTTCCGCACAGCCGTTCGCAAAACGACGACGATGAGCTCGAAGAAGAGCGCCGCCTGTGCTACGTCGGAATGACACGCGCGAAGACGACACTCACTCTTACGCGCGCCGTGTACCGCCGCATGTACGGCTCGGAGCGTCTCTCCGGCTCCATGCCGTCGCGCTTCCTGCAGGAAATTCCCGCGGAGCTGATCGACACAGCCGCCGGTTCCCTCGCCGAAGCGGGCGAAACGCGCCGCTACGAGCCCGATCCCGAGTACTCGTTCAGCCAGGAAGAATTTTCGCGCCGCGTTAAGCGCATCGACTCGCCGTCGCGCTCTTCAAGCGCGGTGGCCAGCCGCCCGCGTTCCTCAGGCGTTTCGCCGCGCGGCGGCAAAGCCGGCGCAAACCCGCTCATCGGCCAGCGCGTGCGCCACGCCACCTACGGCACCGGCACAATCGTCGCGGTGGAAGGCGATGAGCCCGAGCGCAAGTTCACGGTCCGCTTCGCCGATCACGGCACAAAAAAACTCGTCGAGCAGTACGCAAATCTCAGCTGGGCGTAGTTGGTTCTTAGCGATTCAGCGATGTCTCTAATTGATTCGTGAAATGTAGTTTGTTGTTCTTAATTTGAAATTTCAGTTTTGAAATCAAGCCATCACATAAATGGCTCCGCCCAGGCACGTGATAGGGCTTCAGGGGCTAAAGCCCTTGATTTTCACGGCTCCGAACGTCGCGGCTGAAGCCGCGACCCACAAAGCCATTTATGAGATTGCCTCACTTAAGATTTGAAATCATACATTCGCGATTCTTGAACTACACTTTGCAATTCAAGAACCGGATTTATGGATCGCAATTTCAAATTTGAAATTTGAGATTTGAAATTAGAATTTTCTAATCTGTGATTCTCGTCACACGCATCGGTACCGCATCTCACATCCCGCTCCCGACCGTTTGCATAAACTAATTGTTGTATAGGCAGAACGAGAATCAGGAATTCGGCTTAATTCGGGAGGAAAAATGTTCGCGATTGATCAGGCGAAGTGTTTCAAGGTCGGCGACTGCGTAAAAGCATGCCCAATCGATATCATCGTGAAAAATGGCGATGGAAGCTACGCCGTTGGCGAAGACTGCACCGATTGCGCGGCCTGCGAACCGGCTTGCGACGCAAAAGCCATCCAGCTAGTCCAATAGTTTTTGCGATATTTCCTCTACCAGTGCCATTGCCGTTTGCTCTTGATTTCACCGGCACTATAATCTTCAGCAATTCCTTGCAGCACAAGCTTCAGGTTGTCTTCGTTCAGCGGTAAAGGTGAGCAGCGTGCGACAACCTCACCAGGTATTTTGTCAAATTCGGTGGGGTCATCGAAGTTGAAGATGAACTTGGAGCCAACTCCAATCGTCAGATCCGGGGGACGGAACATTTCCAGTTCGTGAATATCCCCATCCTTCCAATTTCCTGCGCCTTTTAATTTTTTAATTAACGTTACACCAGCGAGACCTCTCCATTCATTGCCTTCAGGCTTCTCGTTGTATGCCGCAATTCCTCCGACGATTAGATTTTCACTGTCGCGGCCAAGCATCTGGGTACTACTTTCCGAACATGTTCTCTGACCCCACATTTTATCCACTTGCTCTTTCTCCGAAAGAAACTGTGTCCAAGCGTCAGGCATGATTTCCTGCTGAATACGGCAAGGGTGAAACCGGGTTAAGCAAGACAGGTTTATTGTCATGAGCCGCTTCATGTCGAGGGGGTCCGTGTAAGGGGAGAAATGAACGTATCCCGAAACACAAATTTCACATCCTCCCGGGCGATCTATGACGTAGTTGGAATGGAGCGTTAATTGCGGATCGCGAGATTCAAATTCGCTAAATCTCGGAACGGTGCGAATATCTGCGGTGAGCGCATACATTCCTTCCCACACATTCGGGTCTCCATGAGCGAAAGTTTCAAGATAGATCCCGAATTCTTTGTTCCAAACAACTCCATTCCGCATCCCCACATAAGAGGTAACCACCGCTGGGCGACCGCCCACATGCAAATATAGCTCTAACAGAGCGTTCCCAGCCCGCACAAAGGGACCCACTTCGTAGTTCAACTTGAATCTCCAGCGCAAATAATCATCCAAATGCACGAAGAATAAGGATCGAGAGACAAAGTTGTAAACGGG
>DATAPT010000175.1:0-1966 GCA_036265065.1 Candidatus Acidiferrales bacterium
TTCGTTCCCAACGATTTATTTCTGGATGACTCCACGCAGCAAATTCTGCTGATCACCGGCCCGAACATGGGCGGTAAATCGACCTACCTGCGGCAAGCCGCATTGATTATTCTGATGGCGCAGATGGGCTCGTTCGTTCCGGCGGATCAGGCGCGGTTGCCAATCACGGACCGGATTTTTACGCGCATCGGCGCGGCCGATAATCTGGCGCGCGGTCGATCGACTTTTCTGGTGGAAATGACCGAGGTCGCCGCCATTTTAAATACGGCGACGCCCGCGAGCCTGGTTTTGCTGGATGAAGTGGGACGCGGTACGGCTACGTTTGACGGCCTATCCATCGCGTGGGCGGTGGTGGAGCATCTTTCGAGCGAAACAAAATCGCGCACGCTTTTTGCCACGCATTACCATGAGCTGACCGAGCTTGCCGATTTGTTGCCTGGAATCAAGAACGTGCACGTTTCGGCGCGAGAAACTTCGACGGGGATCGTATTTTTGAAACGCGTGGAAACCGGGAGCGCAGATAAAAGTTATGGAATCGAAGTCGCGAGGATGGCGGGCTTGCCTCCGGCGGTCATTTCGCGCGCGCGCGAAATTCTGGAACGGCATGAGCAGTCCGAACATCACTTGAGCGAGAAGCTGACTCCGGGAGTCGCGGCGAGCGGAGAGCCGCTACCGGAACAGCAAGCGCTATTCACGCCGCTCGACCGGAGTGTTCTGGAAGCTTTACGCAACGCGGATATCGATAATTTAAAACCTGTGGAAGCGCTCAATCTTCTGGCTGAGTTGAAAAAGCAAATATTATGAAGGCTTCGACTAAACGCGGAATGCTGGCACTGGGTATCATGTCTGGGACTTCGGCGGACGGGATTGACGTGGCGCTTGTGCGCAGGAACGGGCGCAAGGCTACGCTTGAAAATTTTGTGGCTCTTCCCTTTCCGCGGAATGTGCAGAAAGCGATTTTGAATATTGCGGAAGGTCGCGCTGTCACAACAGGAGAAATCAGCCAACTCAATTTTTTGTTGGGTGAATTGTTTGCGAAAGCGGCGCTTGCAGCGTGCAAGAAATTTCGCATTGCTCCCGCACAGATCGATGTCATTGGCTCGCATGGTCAAACCGTTTTTCATCAAGGTGTGCCGGCGCTGTTCAATGGAGCGCGTGTTGCCTCGACGCTGCAAATTGGCGACCCATCCGTGATTGCTGTGCGCACGGGGATTACCACGGTGGGAGATTTTCGTCCTGCGGACATGGCCGCCGGAGGGCAGGGCGCGCCGCTCGTGCCATACGTCGATTACCTGCTCTACCGGCATCCGCGCGTTGGGCGCGTAGCGCTCAATATCGGCGGCATCGCGAATGTGACGGTGATTCCCGCGGGCGCTTCACTGCAGGATGTTTTTGCTTTCGATACCGGGCCTGGAAACATGGTCATTGACGCGCTAGTTCGCCGCTTCACAGAGGGCAAACAAACATTCGATCGTAACGCGGAAATGGCCGCAAAGGGGAGCCTGCTCCCGAAATTACTTCAAACGATGCTGCGTGAAAAATACTTTTCGAGGCGGCCACCCAAGACGTCAGGGCGCGAGCAATATGGCGAGGGCTATGTGAGTCAGTTGCTTTCGCACGAGGAAGCGCGGAGCGCCAAGCCTGAGGATTTGGTTCGCACAGCGACAATTTTAACGGCGCTGTCGATCATCGACGCGTTTCACCGTTTTATAATCCCGAAAGCAAAAATTGACGAGCTGATTGTATCGGGCGGCGGTGCGTACAATCCCCTGCTGATGGCACAGTTGCAATCGGGGTTGAGTGGCATACGCGTGCGAGAGGCGGGCGATCTGGGGGTCTCGGGCGACGCGAAAGAAGCCTTTGCCTTTGCCGTGCTCGCCTGCGAAACGCTGCGGAAACAGCCTGCCAATGTTCCTGGCGCGACGGGAGCGAAGAAGGCGGTCGTGTTGGGTAAGGTGTGCTATGC
>DATAPT010000176.1:0-5132 GCA_036265065.1 Candidatus Acidiferrales bacterium
AATTATCGTCATGCGAGACGGCATGAACGCTCTGACCGTCATCAACGGCGTCAAACAGAAACTGGAGGAAATTAAACCTTCATTTCCATCAGGCGTCGAGGTGGTCGCGGGCTATGACCGCGCCGGGTTGATTCACGCATCCATCGATACGTTGCAACGTGATCTTCTCGAAGAAGCGATCATCGTCAGCATCGTTATTATTATTTTTCTATTCCATTTCCGTTCGGCGCTGATTCCGATTCTGACGCTGCCCATTGCCGTTATCGCGGCGTTCATCCCGATGTACTACCTCAATGTCAGTTCAAACATCATGTCACTCGGAGGCATGGCACTTGCTATTGGGGTCCTGGTGGACGCGGCAATCGTTATGGTTGAAAACGGGTATCGCCAACTTTCCGAACACCAGGCAATGGAATCAACGCCGTTGTCCGAGCCGCAGAGGCAACGTATTTTGCTGGATTCGGCGAAACAAGTGGGACCCGCAATTTTCTTTTCGTTGGTCATCATCGTGGTTTCCTTCCTCCCCGTCTTTTTGCTGGAGGCACAGGAAGGGCGCATGTTTCGACCTTTGGCGTGGACGAAAACGTTGGCTGTAGGTTTCTCTTCGGTCCTCGCGATTACTCTGGTGCCGGTTCTGATGGTCCTTTTCATTCGAGGAAAACTTCGTCCGGAATCCCGAAATCCTATTTCACGCCTGACTCAGGCGATCTACCTTCCGGTTCTGCGTCTGTGCCTGCGCTATCGGAAGACAACCTTGGTTCTCAATTTAATTTTTCTGGTTCTGACCTTGCCGCTGGCACTGAAGATCGGCAGCCAGTTCATGCCACCACTCTATGAAGGCTCCGCCCTGTATATGCCGTCCGCTTTGCCGGGAATTTCCATTGGTCAAGCGTCGCAATTGCTGCAAGAGCAGGACAGGATTATTCGTACGTTCCCCGAAGTGGAGACTGTATTTGGAACCATCGGACGCTCCGACAGCGCCACTGACAATGCTCCGCTGGATATGTACGACACGACGATCATGCTCAAGCCGCGCACCCAGTGGCGGCAGGGAATGAGTTATGAAAAGCTCATTGAGGAGATGGACTCGAAGCTTCAGTTTCCAGGTCTTTCGAACAGTTGGACGATGCCGGTCGAGAACCGGCTGGACATGGAACTGACAGGAATAAAAACACCACTTGGGTTGAAGATTCAAGGGCCGAACCTTGACGGAATACAACTAGCTGCCGGGCAATTGCAGCAACTCCTGACCAGCTTGCCTGACGTGCGATCGATCTTCGCGGAGCGCGTGTCGCAGGGCTTTTACATCAACCTGGACGTGAATCGGGAGGATGCCGCACGTTACGGACTTACTGTTGCGGACGTGCAGCAAGCCGTCACTTCGGGAATCGGCGGCGAAACCGTGACCGAAAACATCGAAGGCCGCGAGCGGTATCCCGTCAATGTGCGCTATAGCCGCGATTTTCGAGACAACATCGAGGAACTTAGACGAGTTCTCATCGCCACGCCCAACGGAGCGCAGATTCCCATTGCAGAAGTGGCTAAAGTTTCGTTCTCTCGGGGGCCATCCATGATCCGTGATGAAGATGGAGCGCTCACCGGCTACGTTTACATCGATTTGAACACTAAGGACTACGGCGGTTTTGTATCCAGCGCAAATAATTTATTTCGCCAGAAACTCAAGTTGCCGCCCGGCTATACATACAAATGGTCTGGCGAATATGAATTTGAGTTGCGGGCGAGGGAACGGTTGCAATTAATCTTGCCGGTTGTTTTCTGCGTCATATTCTTGCTGCTCTACATGGTATTTCACTCCATTGCCGAGGCTGCCGTCCTTATTTTTCCCACGATCTATGCGCTTACGGGTGGCCTCATCCTCCAAAAGCTTCTTGGATACAACTTCAGCGTTGCTGTCTGGGTAGGCTACATCGCGTTGTTTGGTATTGCAGTCGAAACCGGCGTCGTCATGGTCGTGTATCTGCACGAGGCTCTGGACAAACGCTTGGCCACCGGCGTCCCAATGCGTCACGAAGACATTGAGGCTGCCGTAATCGAGGGCGCGGTCCAACGACTCAGGCCAAAATTAATGACAGTGAGCGTCGTCTTAGCCAGTCTTATCCCCATCTTGTGGGAGACCGGAGTTGGTTCCGATGTCATGAAGCCGATTGCCGCGCCCCTCGTCGGCGGCATGATTACTTCGACCATTCACGTATTGATTCTAGTGCCGGTATTCTTCGCCTTGATGAAAGAGCGCGCCCTGCGGCGTGGAACCCTGCGAATGCAGGAGGGAACTTCAACTCCACAGCAATGAAATGAATCGACGTAGTTTTTGAATTTTTCCGTCAGGAAAGTTGCAGCAGATTAAGTAAACCAAAGGAGAGCAGATGAAAAAGGTTCAGGTGATAGGGCTAATCGCAGCATCGTTGTTTCTAGTTAATTATGGCGTAGTTTCAGTTCGCGTGGCAGAAGCCCAAGCAAAACAAGAGTACAAGATTTCGCTTCGTACCGACCCGAGCCCGGCAAAAGGTTCCGCGCAAAACACGTTTCACGTCAGTGTCGTGGACGCAGCTGGAAAATCTATCTCTGACGCCACTGTCAAAATCGCTCTCGTTATGCCAGCGATGCCGGAGATGGGAATGGCGGAAATGAAAGTCGCGCCGACAGTCGCCTGGAACGGTTCTGACTATTCGGGCAAGGCGAATATCCCTTCTGCCGGGCCGTGGAATGTGACAATACAGGTGCTGAAGCAGGATCGCGTAGTGGCCACCGAAAATACGAAGTTGATGGCCAAGTAATTGAACTCTGGCTGGGCGGTTTGAAATCCACCCGTCCGGCTTTCGCGGTGGGGATTAGCTTCAATCCTCCATCTTGCCAGTCGCGTCAAAATCATGGCACAAGCGAAATGCGCCAAAAAAAGCAGGGCCAGCACCCAAAGTTTGTATTTACTTCTCCAAAATTCGCGCTATGGTACGGTTACGCGGGTTACGGAAAGCGCTGCCCGACGCGGCAAAACGGTTTCCTGTACCAGCGAAAATTAAACGGCGCAATACGGTTTTACTGGGGTTAGCAGCTAAAAGCCTCGTTTTTAGATGGCGTCGGAGAGCGCGGTTGTGACTCCCACCCTCTCCGCCATACTTTGCCCTGCAAATTCCCAGCGCTACATAACCGGCGTTCCACCAGCTTGTGCAGGAAGTTGGAACGCGCCAGTGGGGCGAGCGCGATGATAATCAGGGCAAGCCAATAATTAGCGCAAAAATTGGTCAGGCGGCCTCGCCTCCAACTATTTGGCCGTAATCCTCCAGAAAACAATAGCGAAAAACGAGCCATTCTGAATTCGACAGAAACAAACTTTTTACAAAAAATTGTGTATCGATCACGTCAACTACTGCATCGAATTGGGGCAGTCGAATCTGGAATCTGTACGAAGGGGATTTGGTGAGAACGAGGTCAACGGGTAAGGCGATGCCACGATTTTATATTTTTGCAGCGACCATTGTTGCGATGGCGCTGACACTAGCCCCGCGCGCTCAGGCTCAGGTTAATCAAACGCCAGAAACCTCGTTAGGGCAAATCACCGGTACGGTTACAGACGTCAATGGCGATGCCATCATTGGCGCGACTGTTGTTCTGTTGCGTAACCCGGAGTCGGCCGAGCCGCGGAGAACAGTGCAAACGACGGAAACCGGATTTTTCCATTTTGACGCTTTGACGGCCTCGGTGCCGTATAGCATCGCCATTAACTCGGATGGCTTTGCTGAATGGACTTCGCAGACGATCACACTTGAACCCGGGCAAGTTAAGCTACTTGGAGAAATCCCTCTTCGGATTGCAACCCAGAACACCTCGATGCAGGTTAACTATGATCCCATCGAGATTGCGACTGAGCAGATTAAGGTCGAAGAAACTCAGCGCGTCTTCGGGTTCATTCCGAACTTTTACATCTCGTATGATGGAGAAAATGCCGCGCCTCTCACGACTAAAATGAAATTCGATTTAGCCTTCAAGGTTTCATACGATCCGGTCACATTTGCGGGAGTTGGGCTTGTCTCTGCTTTGAGGCAGGCAGCCAATACCCCCAATTATCCGCAGGGCGCTAGGGGATTTGGGGAACGGTTTGGTGCAACGGGTGCCGACGGTTTTACCGACATCATGATCGGTGGAGCGATCCTTCCGTCTTTGTTGCATCAAGATCCTCGCTACTTCTATCAAGGAACTGGCACAACACGCTCGCGCCTCCGCCATGCGATTCTAAGTGCGTTCATCGCCAAAGGAGACAACGGCAAATGGCAACCGAACTACTCGAGCGTGGGCGGTGATTTGGCATCGGCTGCCATTTCGAATCTCTATTTTCCTAAATCAAACCGTGGTGGGGGCCTTGTGCTTTCACTGTTCGCCCTTGGTACTGGCGAGCGGATCGGCGCCAATATCGCCCAAGAGTTTCTACTGAGCAGATTCACTCACCGACGCCGGCAGGAAATTGAAGCTCCAGCACAGTAGTGAGGAGAAATCCGCTATGCCTGTGCGCTGTACTTAATGGCCTGAATCGCACTGTTTTCGACATTTTGATTTTGTTTCGAATGTGAATTCTGCGGCAATTTCGATTCTGTGTTTGAGGAAGGGAATCGGGGCAGAGCCGAACCTTTTAAGAGCTCTGCAAGCGCAATTCGCTTCATATTTCGCGGTAGTTAAGAAGGATTATCCCGATCAGTACAAAACAAATCGGCCACACCCGTGAGAGGAATGGCCGCGCTCGGTCCTCGCTCGGAATTCGCAACTCCAACCAGCGGGTGACTCCGGCCACAACTCCAAGAATCGCCAAGGGCAAGTGGTTGAACTCGGTCAAAAGTTGCTCCTTAACATTAGTTAGCGCGTGGGAGTGGGTCAGCAGGACCGCTCCACCAATTACGCTAACCGCAGGGAAGACCAGCGCGGCATAAGTAGATTCCGTTTGTCCCGTTCGCACTTTCCATTCGAAAATCCCAAAGATGACGATCAATGCCACTGCCAGACGATGTTGAAGTACTTCAGGGTCCAGCAGACTCGTCCAAAAACTGGTGGGTCCCAAGGGCCAGACTTCAGGATCGGCTCGGAAAAATAGAAACACGGCCAGCACCAGGAAGATAATGGGCCAA
>DATAPT010000177.1:0-2990 GCA_036265065.1 Candidatus Acidiferrales bacterium
CGCGTGAGATTTTGCTGGAATCCAACCGGAAATGTTTATGTCGAATTCTTGATTTCGCAGTTCCCATGGTTTTCGCCTCGTTACCCGTATTGTAACAGACATGTACATAAAACCTATAAATATGAACATGCATTTTCCTGAAGCCTACGAGCGCTAAAACTTGCGGCGGAACGGTGACATCGGTTACCGTCTAGGGTGGAACATGAGCGCCAAACCAACGCTCGTCGTTCACTCTAGGAGGACGGATGAAGCGGATGGGAATGGCAATACTGGCGCTCGGGCTGATGACCTTCGGCGTTAGAGCACAGCAAGCGCCAGCGAAGGCGCCAACGACGCCGCCTGCAAAGGCACCAGCGGCCACGACCCAGGCGAAGCCGCCTGCTGCGTCAGCAACACCAGCTCAAGGACAAGGATTGAAGACCGCCAAGGAAAAGAACAGCTACGCGATCGGCATGGAGATGGGCAAGGGTCTGAAGAGCCAGGGGATGGATTTGGATTCACCCGCGTTGATGCAAGGGTTAAAAGATGCGCTGACGGATGCGAAGCCGCAGATGAGCGAGGATGAATTGCGGCAGGTGATCACGGCACTGCAGACGGAAATGCGGCAGAAACAGATGCAAGCGCAGGAAGCGGCAGCGGCGGTAAATAAAACCAAGGGCGATGCATTTCTTGCTGCCAATGAAAAGAAGGAAGGCGTGGTGGTGCTTCCCGATGGACTGCAATACAAGATTTTGACGGCAGGAACGGGCAAAAAGCCTGTGGAGAGCGACACGGTTCTGTGCAATTACAAAGGAACATTTATTGACGGGCAAGAGTTTGACAGTTCTGCGCAAGCCGGCAAACCGGTGCCTTTTGAAGTGAAGAATGTTATTCCCGGTTTCAAAGAAGTGCTGCAAATGATGCCCGTGGGATCCAAATGGCAGGTATTTATTCCCTCGAATTTGGCTTACGGGGAGCGCGGGGCGGGCGGCGTGATCGGCCCGAATTCGACTCTGGTTTTTGAAATTGAAGTGGTAGGCATTGATACGAGTGCTGGCAGCAGCGCCCCATCAGCACCGACGCCAGCCAAGTAAGCTGCAAGGAATTAAATCGTAGTGGGAAAATGAAAAGTTTTAAAGAGCGCTCGTCCGCTGCGGTGGGCGGGCGCTCTGCAGTATCCGGCACGTTGCACGGCTATTCATTTTTGTCGCAGCCTGGCGATAGGTTCGTTCGGGGAAGGAAAACGCCGATCGTGACATCCGCATTTATTTGTGAAGGGTTCAGGACTCCCATTGGACGTTACGGCGGCGCGCTTTCCAGCGTGCGCGCGGACGACCTGGCCGCTATTCCGCTGAAAGCGCTGTATGCACAGTTTCAGAAGAGCGATTGGGAATTGGTGGACGAAGTTATTTTTGGATGTGCGAACCAGTCCGGGGAAGACAACCGCAACGTGGCGCGCATGGCGCTTCTGCTTGCCGGTTTTCCTCACACGATTCCCGCGATGACCGTGAACCGGCTGTGCGGCTCTGGGATGGAGGCCGTGACTGTGGCGGCGCGAGCTATTGCCGCGGATGAAATTTCGCTGGCCGTTGCGGGCGGAGTCGAAAGCATGAGCCGCGCGCCATTTGTGATGCCCAAGGCCACTGCGCCGTTCTCGCGCACGACGGAAATTTACGACACGACACTCGGGTGGCGCTTTCCAAATCCGCAAATGATCAAGATGTACGGCAACGCGTCCATGCCGGAAACAGCCGAAAATGTTGCCGCGGAATATAAAGTGGAGCGCGCGGCGCAGGATTGTTTTGCCTTTCGCTCGCAGCAAAGGGCCGCAGCAGCGCAGAAAGCCGGAATCCTGGGCGAGGAGATTATTCCGGTCAACATTCCTGGACCGAAGGGAACCGTGAAGTCGGTTTACGAGGATGAGCACATTCGTCCGGACACAACGATTGAGGCACTGGCCAAATTGCCGACTCCGTTTCGGGAGAATGGCACGGTGACGGCGGGGAATGCATCCGGAATTAATGACGGCGCATGCGCGATGTTTGTGGCTTCGGAAGAGGCGGCGGCGAGTTTTGGTTTGCGGCCCATTGCGCGGGTTGTGGGCGGAGCGACGGCGGGGGTTGAGCCGGATTTTATGGGAATAGGGCCGATTTATGCTGTGCGAAAATTGCTGGCGCGATGGAAAATTTCGATGAGCAATGTGGATGTGTTTGAATTGAATGAAGCATTTGCGGCGCAGGCGTTGACTGTGACTCGCGAACTTGGGCTGCCTGATGACAGCGAGAAAGTGAATCCCAATGGGGGCGCGATTGCTTTGGGGCATCCACTGGGGATGAGCGGGGCTAGGCTGGTGTTGACGGCGGCGCGGCAATTGCAGAGGGTGAAGGGGCGCTACGCGCTGGCTTCCATGTGCATTGGGGTTGGGCAGGGGATTGGGATATTGCTTGAGCGGGTTTGAGTGGCATAGGCTTCAGCCTGTGGAATTTGGTCGTTTTGCGAAATTAGAAATCTTAGGCATTGGATCTTTGCAAGGCTTAAGCCCGCACAGTCTGAAGCCTATGCCACGAAAAGCTACTGCTTTTTCATTCTGGCTACGCAATCTTCGAGTCTCGTGTGCATTTCTTCTGGGGTGGTGTGGTCGATTCGGCCGTGGCCGGGGAGAACCCATTCAAAATTGTAGGCCAGTAGTTTTTCCATGGAATGAGTTTGCTCCGTCCAGGAATACCAGCAGACATCGCGAAAGGCTTTCAGGGAATTACGCGCGGGCGACCACGAGAGATGATCTCCTGTGAATAAAACTTTATCGCGATAGAGAAAAACCTGATGGCCGCACGTGTGACCGGGCGTGGGGATCAGCAGGAGGTCATTGTCAATTCGCATGGAGGCCGTTCCGGTGATGACGCGTTCGATGCCACGCGTCGCGGAGCCTTCACCTTCGTGCAGGACGCGCGGGCAGTGGAAGTGCGCGGCAAATTTGGCGTGGTCGGCAATGTCGTCACGATGAGAGAGCA
>DATAPT010000178.1:0-4280 GCA_036265065.1 Candidatus Acidiferrales bacterium
AATTTAAGTTTTTCGATTGCTGGTAAATCAGATCAGCGCTGCATGCTCTAGCCTACACTTCGGAATAGTGACCCGCAAGATTGCGCTGTCATTTCAAATTGTAAATATAAGGGTGCGGGTTTTAAGTGGCGCGGGCTGCAGCCTGCTGAAGTTAGGCCTGGCATGGACTAACCCTAAAGCCCGCGCCACTTGAGTGCAGCTACGCGCAATCCGCGACTCACGCGGCTTTTTTCTGGCTGTCCTTCAGAAGTCCAAGCCGCACGAGGCTTTCGGCAGTGGCGACGATCGCCTCTTCGTTCGAACGTGGCGCCCATCCCAAAACGCGCCGGGCTTTTTCGTTCGTGGCGTTCTTCACTTTTCCGAGTTCGGGCAAGATCAATTTAATCGCCGGATCACGCAGCGAAGCGAGGCGCACCAGCCAATCCGGGACTTGGCGCGTGGGCACTCTGCGGGCCGCCGCGCCCATGCGGCTCTTTAACGCTTTCGCGATTTCCTGCATGGTCATGAAATTTCCAGAGACCGCGAGGAATCGTTCGCCGTTTGCCGCTGGGTGAGTCATCGCGCGAATATGCAAATCGGCAACATCGCGCACATCCACGACGCCGAAATAAAGCCGCGGGCATCCGGGAACCGCGCCGTCCATCAGCCTCTGCACCATGAGAATCGAAGCCGAATAATCGGGCCCCAACACGGGACCGAAGACGCCAACCGGATTGATCACCGAAAGTTCGAGGCCTCCGCCTTCCCTGGCGATGAAATCCCACGCCGCGCGCTCAGCCAAAGTTTTTGATTTGGTGTAAGCCTGCACATTGCTGCCGTTCGGATCTGTCCAGTCCGCCTCGGTGAACACCGCTTCCCGTTCCTTGCGTCCGTAACCAATTGCCGCGAACGAAGAGGTCTGCACCACGCGTATGACGCCCGCAGCACTCGCGGCACGCAACACACGAAGCGTGCCTTCGCGCGCCGGCACAATCAATTCGTCTTCATTCTTCGGAACGCTTGGCGGGAGCGGCGAAGCGACATGCACCACGTAATCGCACCCGGCCAATGCTTCCGGCCAACCGGCGTCGCTCAGTAAGTCAGCCGCTGCGAACGACAAACGATCGCCCGGCTCGGCGCCGCCTTCGCTGAGCATGGCGCGAACTTCGCCCTCGCGCGACAGACTTCGCACAGTGGTTCGCACCTGATGCCCCGCCGCCAAAAGTTGCAGAATTACATGGCTTCCGATAAATCCGGATCCTCCTGTCACCAACACTTTGCTCATTTCAGCCTCCCGATCCTGAATAAGAAACTATATAAAAGTTTACATAGAAAATTGGATGCCTGGATTTGCTTTATGGACTCTACTAAAGCCCATGCGAGCTGATCATAACTCTTTATGGAAAGGAACTGTGGGTTGGGTGCCGCACTCTTCACCGTCTTTGTGAAGGGTGCGGTTTTTCTCCTGGCTAACCGAAATATTCAGGGCGCAAAGAAAAAGCGCACCTGAATCTGCCTGCGGGGAGAATACTTCGAAGATCAGAAAACCCGCACCCTTGAACCCCGCAAGAGTGCGGCACCCGAAAATCAAAATCTTTCCATGATCGGGACACTCGACATCAATAACGCGGGGGCGGGATGCGAGCCTTTTCCGGAATCACAGTGGCATCGCACAATTTCTTGAAGTCCGAGTAACTACCCCATGTGAACGTAACCTTTGCCCGCTCCTTCGGATTGTGCGGATCGGGATGAAAACTTCTTTCCCAGGCGCCGTCATCCTGCATCACGAGTTCCGGACCGTTCCACCTGCCGCGAAGATCGAAATAGCGCCGGTACTGATAATTAATTCGAAACGGGCGCCGCCAGTCGAGCAACCTGAAACCAGTCTGGTTCCCGTCCGTGTTCAGGTAAGTGCCATAAATGTCGCCGCTCAAGTCCATTCGCTGCGTCACGCCTTGCGCCGAGCACAGATAACCCATTCCGCGCAACGAATTCGTAGGACGCTGTCCGTTCAATCGCAGGCGCGACATGCCGCTGAAACCCGGGAAAAAATAAACGTAGAGAGGGTAAGCATCGCCGGATTCCGTTCGCAGCATTCCGATCCCCTGCCAGAATCCCGGAGTCCACCGCCCGCCGATATGGAACGACCACGGCGCCAGAAGCGCAAAAATAAGAAAAAACATCACAAAGACAAACACAAGCCCGCCGAAACACCCTAATCGCAGTGGTCGAAAAGCCATGCCGGATTATAAAGCGAAAAATTCCAACCTCGCTGAGAATTTGTGAATCAGCCCTAAGGCGAAAGGGTGACCCCACTAGAGTGGGCCCAGGAAATTTAAGTTTTGCCGAGACAATCCGATCATGATGTTTGTCTAATAGGCCCAACTACATGTCATTCTGAGCGCAGCGAAGAATCTCTCTGTCACGGTCCATGCCACGAGCGTACAATCGAGTGCGAGGCCATCCCCAGGTGAAAACCTACCATGTCTACATCATGGCGAGCGCGTCGCGCGTTCTCTACGTCGGCGTGACGGGCGAGCTCCTGCGCCGCGTCATGGAACACAAACATATGCGCGTCCCGGGATTTACCGCCCGCTACCGCGTGACTGAGCTCGCGTATTTCGAGGCCTTCGGAGACATCCGTATCGCCATTGCGCGGGAGAAGCAAATCAAGGGATGGTTGCGAGAGAGGAAGATAGCGTTGATCGAGTCTTTCAATCCTCACTGGCGGGACCTGGCTGCGGACCTACAGTCGCCTACGCGCAACCGCATGTCATACGGACTCAACTGGGTGTCATTCTGAGCTGAACTACAGTCGCCCACGCCTCAACTGGGTATCATTCTGAGCTCAACTACAATAGCCCACACCCAACCGGCCGTCATTCTGAGCGGAGCTAGAATCGCTCACCCCCAAACATGTGTCATTCTGAGCGAAGCGAAGAATCTCTCTGTCACGGTCGCCGCCGCGAGCAAAAACACAGAGAGATTCTTCGCTTCGCTCAGAATGACAGCAAGCCGGGCTGGCGCCCCCAGGAATCTCAATGGTCGGCGCTTTCATCATTGGCAGGCAGGCCAGGTTTTGCAGTTAGTTTTTCGGGTGCCGCACCCTTCACCGCTCCCGTGAAGGGTGCGGTTTTTAAAGTACGCTCGGTGCAACGACTCATCACGCAGAATTTAATTGAAGAAAAAAGAGAAACTCAGAAACAAGAACCACACCCTTGAAAAATCTTCAAGGATGGGGCGCCCCAAATTCAAACCGAAGGGCGGGCCGCCCGTCGAAGGAAAAGCTGAGACACTCCCCAGGCATATAATCTCCTAATTTACTTAATCGATAACATAATGCAGTGGTAGAATTCGACTCACTTTGTGGAGGTTTATATGGATGCCCTCACCGCTGCCAAGCGATTTCCACGCGCCGTTATAGCCGGCCTTTCCACAGCATTTGGCGGAGTGTGGCGGGCCACAAAGCCGACCGAGGTGACAATGCAACGCTGTCAATGCTGCGGAAACATGAAAATGACCAAGCTGGTTGGCCTCTATCGAAACACTGGGATGCTATTCCGACGCGAGACCACGTCTCTGGTCGCATATCTTTGTAGAAGTTGTATCCACCGAAAGTTTTGGGAGTTCGAATTCAAGAATGTCATTTTCGGACCTTGGGGGATGATTTCGGTAATCGCAGCGATTATCTACTTTTTCCAAAATATTTTCGTTTATGTAACCGCGCTTTACAAGCTGCGCGATGCATTGGAGTAAGTTGCACCGTCGGCTTGGCCACCCGCCCACCCCAAATTCAAAACGAAGGGCGGGCCACCCGTTGAAATTCGTCTTAAACTTCAACCCCAACTGTTGCGTTCTTGATACTTGCCACAGTGTGGAATACAAGAGCAATATACTCTCCGAATATCTGATATGGGGAAAATATCAAAGGTGGACAAGAATGCAAATTAAGCGACTTGAGATCAGAAATTACCGAACGCTCGAGACGCTCGACCTCGAATTTCCATCCTATTACACCGCAATATGCGGGCGAAATTATGCGGGAAAAACAAACATCGTGCGGGCACT
This sequence comes from Candidatus Acidiferrales bacterium, assembly GCA_036265065.1. Classification (GTDB taxonomy): domain Bacteria; phylum Acidobacteriota; class Terriglobia; order Acidiferrales; family UBA7541; genus Palsa-360. Next base: position 4,048 of record DATAPT010000178.1, read on the forward strand.
TCGCGCACTCATGAAGGAAAGTGACGCATTCGGTTTCCGGTCCGAACAAGAACTTTCATTAAAGGAAGATTTTCCAAAATGGTCTGAGGCAGAGCCAAAATCGCGCAAAATAACCATCTCTCTAACAGTCGAGGTACAACCTGACGCTGACGGCGGCTTATTCCAATTTCTCTTGACATATTTATCTCTCAAGGACGAAGCCCATCCACTCACATTAAAAGTACTCCTTTCGC
>DATAPT010000179.1:0-2271 GCA_036265065.1 Candidatus Acidiferrales bacterium
CCATCGCTTTCCAGGCTTCCGTATAAATTGGCGCATCGGGAGTGCGAATTTTCAATCCTTGTAAATCGTCCACCGTGCGGATGGGACGCGTGGCGCAGGTAATCTGGTGCATTCCATTATCGAAGCATCCTTTGGGCAGGCTGTAGATCCCTTTGGCTTTCATTTCCTGGTGCAGATATTCGCCCAGATCGCCATCCAGCGATTCAAAAATTTGCGCCGTGGAACGAAATGCGCAGAGCAATCCCTGAACGTTGCAGGCGGGCACGATATTTCCGATCGAGCCGCCATTGAGCGTGAAGAAGTCGACTTCGCCGCTGACCAGCATGTTCAACGCGGCGGGATCTCCTCCCGCAATTTTATTGTTGTCCGCTAAAACCTGGACTTGCACGCGCCCTTTGGTTTCGTCTTTTACGGCGGCCCACATTTTCGAGAGCCATTGATCGAGCGGGCTGTCGGCCGGTTGATTGTGGAATTGGTGCAATTCAAATTCCGCAGCGCGGGCACGGAGCCCTGTGAGAAGCACGCCGCCGGCAGCCATCAACCCGTGCGTAAATCTTCGTCGAGAGATTTTATTTTGAATCACGAATTTCTCCTGGGGCCAATTGGCGAATCAAATGTAGCGCCCGCCTTCAGGCGGGCATCGTTGGTCAGGTAAAGATGCCCGCCTGAAGGCGGGCGCTACATCATCTGTTCTGATTATTCCACGGACTGTCCAAGTTATCCCATCTGGCTTATCGAACGCCCAAAATAAAAACTGCGCGCGGTTTGATCGTCCCATCCAACGTTGCAATGCGGGATGGACCATTTCGCGACCTTGGTGGGTTCGGTGTTCGCTTTGCCTAGAGCGGGGCAGGACAGGCAATAGCTGCCTTCGTGTGTTCCGATCCAGATCAGGTTCCGGTCGAACTCGACGAAAACATTTTCTGTCGTGCCGCGCCACCAGGAGGCGTAATCGTTAATTTCGCCTTCCAGCGGTGGAACGAACCAGGCAATTTCCTTGGGCTGCGTGGGGTTCGAGATATCAAAAACGCGCACTCCGGCATTGAACCAGGCAATGACCACAATGGAGGGATTCGACGTGCCGGGCGCGAGCCAGCACTGCGTGTTGTGCGAGCCGAAGCGTCCGCGCGCGAAGCAGAAGTCCGAGTAGGGAGCGTCAGGAGGCGCGGCGGGGCGAGGAAAGAATCCGATGATCTTCGGATTTTTGGGATCCTTTACGTCCACCATGTAGGGCGTGTGATAATTTTCGCGGCAATCGGCTTCCAGCGCTTCGTGCACGGCCACAACCTTGTTCATAAGCTGTTGGTGGGCGGCATGGGCAATCACCGGATAGCAGGTGTGAAACGGAATCGTGCCAAAAGTATCAAACTCATATTGCATATGGCCATAGGGTTTTGGATTTTTAATGTCGGACAAATCCATGGCGTAGAACCCAAAGGCGCCAAAACCTCCGTAGCCAATCGTGCCGCCGTCCTCCACGCGCTTGGGAACGGTCAGTGCGCCGTGATTTCCGGTCCAGGAAATTTTGTCTCCTGCGAAGCGGTATTTTTTGTACTGTTCTTCCTCACCCAGTTTTTGGCCGGGGACCCACCAGCGGGAAACTTCCTGCACGTTGGCGGGGTCTGACAAATCCACAATCATTAGCGCGTTGCTGTAGGGGCGCTGGTGATTTTCCAGGCGCAGCGTTTCGTCCCATCCGCAATCGAGGTACGCATATTTACCGCCGTCATAAAAATTGTGGTGCGTGCCGTTGCCCTTTTCGCCGGTGCTGTATTCCTGCAACAGATTCGGCTTGGTGGGATCAGTAATGTCGTAATTGCGAATTCCGCGCAGGCCTTTGTAGGCCAGAATTTTGTCTCTCAACTCCTTGTCATACTGGCCGTGCGGAAATTGAGGGGTCGCGCTGGTCAGCGGCTGCGCCGCGGTGCACATCATGATCCACTTCTTCAGCTTGGTGTTGTAGACCACCGGGCCGTTGCCTTGAATCACACGCTTTTTATTCAACAGACCGGGATTCTTGGCTTCGCTGATGTCGACAAAATCTCCGCCGGCCGGGAGCAATCGCTGCTTGCCCTTGGCGTACATCACCATAAGCGGTTCTCCACCGCTGATGGATGCGCCTGGTATATGCGAAATAATTTCCATGTTGTGGATATATTGTTTCTTATCGATGTAGGTCAGTGAGCCGAGGGGAAGCGGAATCTCAGGAGCCGTATTGGTCGTGTAAAGACCTTGCACTTGCGCGCCGGCCCCGATTTTCCCGGCGATCCC
>DATAPT010000180.1:0-3852 GCA_036265065.1 Candidatus Acidiferrales bacterium
AGTTTGGGACAAGATCATTGTGGATCGGACGCCGGAACTCGGCGAGTGGGTGGACGTGCTGAAGAAAGTTCACGAGCGAAAAATTCAAATTCTTGCGTTCGCCAACAATCATTACGCGGGCTACGGGCCGGGGACGATCGAAGAATTTAGAAAGTTGTGGCAGCGCGCCACGGCGTCCCCGAAAAGTTAGTGCGAAAGAGTAGGTTCCTCAATGATGTCGCGGCTCTGTTGATCCGCGGGTGGATTTCTTCGCAGCCATAGGCTTAACAAAGTCGCAATGGCCGCGCACAATGCGGGAATCGCACCCGCCTGGAAAATTTCTCGCGGTCCCCAATCGAGCTTCAGCATCATCCCGACCAATACCGGCCCGACGATCGAACCGATGCGCCCTACTCCCAGAGCCCAGCCGATTCCAGTTGCACGGATAGCTGTGGGGTAGATCGTCGCTCCGATTACATTAAGCCCGCCCTGCGCAGCCTGCACCGTAAAGCCCAGAACAAAAGTAATGGCCATTGTCAGTGAAAAGGAAACCGAATAGGCGAGCGAACCGATTAATGCCGCGCTGCAAACGAATTCAATCAGGAGAATCGAGAAAGCTCCCCACCGGTTAATCAAAACTCCCTCGACGCCAGACCCAAGAATGCCGCCGACACTAAATAAAATGATGGCCGTGATCCCCGCTGAAATAGGCAGACCTCGTTGCCGAAGCAAAGCTGGCAGCCAGCTCACCACGAAATACAAAATCAAGAGATTCATGAAATATGGGATCCACAGCAGGACAGTAGCCACCGCGCGCCCTTCCGTAAACAAGCGAATGACGGGAGCATTTCGGTGCTTGGCCTGTTGAGGGGAACGCGAGAGAGGGGCGTCGCCCAGATCTGGCGAAATGCGCGAAAGAATTTTTGAAATTTTATTCTGATTCGCTCCGGAAACTTCCAGGTAGCGCACGGACTCCGGGAGAATGGCGGTTAGCAGCAGGGCCAGCACGAACGGCAAAATTCCACCCGCGTAGAAAACCGACTGCCATCCCCAGCGCGGCAGCATAATCGAACTGATCAGCCCGCCAAGCAGCGCGCCCGCGGGCATTCCGCAAAAAAGTGCCGAGACTAGAACGGCGACCAGGCGCTTCGGCGCGTACTCGGACATCAGTGCGACTATGTTGGATAATGCGCCGCCGAGTCCCAAACCGGTCACGAATCGAATGGTCCACAATTCAGGAAGAGTCGTCGCGCGCGGCGTGAGCATCGCGAACGCTCCAAACAGCAGTGTGCATATCACGATTGGCCACTTGCGGCCCCAGCGGTCTGCAATCGGGCCAATCAACATGGATGAAATCATCAGCCCAAAAAGGGCTGCGCCAAAAACCGGGCCGAAATTTTTCACAGGGACGTGCAGAGTTTCAGCCATCGATGGCGCGAGGAAGCCGATGCTCTGCGTATCGAAACCATCGAGCACCACAACCATGGCGCATAGGGCCATCGTCCAAATCTGATAACGGCTCAGCGGACGCTGGTCGATCATTTCGCTGACGGTTGGCGCGCGCGCCATGCAATCTCCCGGGAAGCTTGCCTCGTGATGTTTGCGTGAGGGCAGAATACTACTGTTTCAATGGGGAATGAAAGCGATAGTCCTGCAAATCGCGCAGGGAGGGGGAATTAAATTGTGAAGTATTTGTAGGAAATCTAGATCAGGGAACGATGGTGACCGCTTCCTTCATTATTCCGAAATTGGCGCTTCCGGCGTCCATGGAAAGAACCTGCAATTCCAGCGGGCCGGCCGCCGTGGCGGGCACATCCGCATGAAACGTGTTCTGCACTCCGGCATAGGTCATCGGAATTTCGGATTGAATTTTGCCATCGCGGAGCAACCGCGCGACCACATGAATTTTGTTGGCGTCCCACAGGCCGTCCGGCTCGGTCGGGCATCCGCAGGCCATGGTGATCGTGGCTTTCACCTCAAATGGCGATCCGGCTTTCACCTTCGCATCCGGGAGGGGCGCAACCGCCGTCACGATGAAGCCGTGAATTTCCAGCAAGATTCCTTCACCCAGTACATCTTCGCCAGGCACCAGCAGCATAGTTTTTGAAGTGCGCTGCGTGGCTTGCGAGTTGCCGAGCGGCCCTTCGGCGGAGATTTCGACGACGGTGGGCTTATCGATGTGCAGCACCGCGAGATATCCCGATGCGTCGGCGCTGCTAAATACGCTCATGCCGCGCGTGCGCGGCGTTTTCATGATTGTGTTGGTGTCGCCCGTTCCGCCCTGCTGCATTCCCTGCGAGAGGATTTCTCCCGTCGCGGCATCCTTCACCGTGATTCGCGCGCCGCCAACATGCGTGCCAATTACTTTTGCATCGCGCGCCACCGCGCGAATCATCACCTTGGTTTCTTTGGTGCCGCTTTGAGCGAAAAGGGAAGATGAAAAAAGCAGGATGGCACAGGTCAACGCGCTGGATAATGTTCGAGATTTCATTGGCGACCTCCGTGGATGCGACAAAACATATCACATTTCGGGGCGTAAGAAGAGTGCCGCCGGTTTTAGCTGCACAGTTTAATCGGTGCAATTGGAGTGCGCGTCGAAAGTGCCCTTTTTGTCCTAGTTGGAATTGTAGCTCTCCTCTTCAGAGGCGAGGGTTTAGATGAAAGTGTGACCCAAAATTTCCGGTTCAGTGCGCGTGCCTCGGGCCTCATGCCGCGGCCCAGCCTTTGGCACCCTCATGTCAGACACTGAGTTGAGGGTCGTTTAAACCCCCGCCTCTGAAATGGCGGGCTACAGCTATGCATCATCTGGGCTTGCCTTCGATGTAACGCGGATCGCGCATGTTCACAAAACAATTTGTGAGCAGCTGTTACAATTCACTTGGCATTTGGCGCCCGTAAATTGTTGTGGGAGAGGCGAATTAACAGGATTCTCGAATGCGTCATCGGAAATGGGTTCTCATTTTGGCGATCGGGCTGCTGTCCGTATTGATAGGCCAGGGGATTTATGCGGATTTTCGATCTGGAAATAGCGACTCTCCGGCGCCTGAAACCATTCACCAATCACCTCCCGTTGCGACTCCCTCGAATGGCGCATTTAACGCGGGCCAGAATCCAGGCCAACAAATTGAGCTTGCACCCGGGGATGGGAAGGATGAGGTGAAATATAATTGCGGGCTGTGCCACAGCCTGAGCTACATCACCATGCGGCCCCCCATTTCCGCTCAGAGTTGGGCACGCGAAGTGAACTTGATGAGAGGATTTTACGGCGCGTCCATATCGGATGGCACTGCGCAAAAAATTATCCAGTATCTTGGATCGCACTACTCTCCGGAAACATTAAAGCGTTAGAATACCGGATACGGGATCGCAATCTTGCCCTGCCTTGGGAGGATATCCATGATTCGATCGATCGCCATTCGCTGCGGTTTGCTGAGCGCACTTACCATTTCTGCTTTTGGTTTGTTGTCACTCAATTCTGTCAGCTACGGCGCACCGCGGACTCCACAGGCTGCGGACACTTCCAAAACATGGGTTGCGCCCAATCCTTCGACGATTCCCGCAGGGCCGCTCGGTGACAGCATCCGGCTGGGCATGAATGTATTCAACGATACGCCTAAGTACGCGGAGCGTTACGTCGGCAATAAACTGAGCTGCACGCATTGCCACATCGATGGCGGCACGGTTTCGCAGGGAATGCCAATGGTCGGATTGCCCGGAATATTTCCAATGTACCGAGACCGCGAAAAAACCGTGATCACGTTTGAAGAGCGCATCGAGCAGTGTTTCCAGCGCAGCGAATCCGGGCATCGCATACCGAACGATGGCCCTGAAATGGCGGGACTGGTGGCGTATACGCAATGGCTTTCCAAGGAT
>DATAPT010000181.1:0-5607 GCA_036265065.1 Candidatus Acidiferrales bacterium
ATGGGCCTTGGCGCAGGCTTGTTCGAAGAATTGATTTACGACGGGCAACAGTTGCTGAACGGCTCGATGCTCGAATACCGGGTGCCGAGGTTTTCCGATTTAGCCAAAAACGTGGACATGAAATTGGTGCAGAACCGCGACGGCGTCGGCCCGTATGGCGCGAAAGGCGGTGGCGAAGGCGCCGTGAATCCGATTTCGCCATGCATCGCCAATGCGTTGTACCGTGCAACTGGCGTGCGGATGAGAAGATTGCCGTTGACGCCCGAGCGCGTCTGGAAAGCTTTGCAAATTAAAAAGAACGAGAAGGCTCTGTAGCTCGCCTCTTCAGAGGCGAGGGTTTAGATGCACGTGCAGAAATTCCCGGCCTCTGAAGAGGCGAACTACAAATATTGGCTACACATTTATTTTTGTTGACCGAAAGTTATGACGACTCTTAGCCGCTTCGAAATACATCAGCCCGCGACTGTGCTGGAAGCATCGCAGATGCTTGCGCATTATGGCGAGGAAGCTGGCATCTACGCGGGCGGCACGGAACTGCTGCTTGCAATCAAGCATTCGGCTCTGAACTATCGCCACTTGATCGACCTCAAAGTGGTTTCAGGACTGAACGCAATCGAAATTCGCAATGGCAACCTGGAAATTGGAGCGCCTTCGACGCATCGCAGCATTGAGCGCTCTGCCCTCGTACTGCAACATCAACCTGTGCTCGCCGAGATGGAATCGCACGTGGCCAACGTGCGTGTGCGCGCGACGGGAACGCTGGGCGGTAACCTGTGTTTTGCAGAGCCTCATTCGGATCCCGCGACATTGCTTCTGGCTTTGGGTGGCGCTGTCCGTCTGGAGAGCGCAGCGGGTTCGCGCGAAATTCCAGTGAGCGACCTCATCGGCGGCGCATACGCAAGTAATTTGCAGCCCGGCGAGATCCTGACGAAGATTACCGTTCCCAGTGCGAAGCCCACTCACCGTGCAGCCTATATGAAATTTCAAGTGCATGAGCGCCCCGCGCTTGGCATGGGTTTGTGGCTGGATACTCCCGATGATGGAAGAACGATTATATCCGCGCGTGTTGCCGTAGGTTGCGTCTGCCCATTTCCCGCGCGCAGCCTCAATGCTGAAAAGTTACTGACAGGTTCTCGCAAAGATGTAGAAAAACTTCTGCCCGAAGCCGCCGAGGCCGTCGCCGACGCTGCCGATCTGGTCGACGATCACGAAGGCAGCGCCGAATATAAGCGCCACCTGATCCATGTTTTTTTGCAAAGAATTTTCCGAGAGGCACTAGATTAATGTGATTAAGAGGGCGTCTTCGGGGCTCTCCCGGGTTTCTCAGTGTTCTCTGTGTTAAGGCTTTTGGTTCGATGGCACGTTGACAAACGCAGAGAGGGCATAGTAACTGTTCGCACGCGCCAATCGAGAATATTTGTTTTCCCGTATTCCTGCGGAGGAATTCTTTGAGGACCGCCCTGGGGGTTGCCGGCACCTTACTACCGTTCGTCGTGCTTTTCTCCGCGTTCCTGATTTTCAAAATGGATGCATTCAGGGCCAGCCTTTCGGCGTGGGTCGTCGAATTATTTCTCGTGCTCGTATTTTATCGTATGTCGTTTGTAAAAAGTCTGGAAGCTTCCATGTGGGGAAATCTTTCCATGTGGACCGGATTCCTCGTCCTCTACACGGGCCAGCTTTTCGGGCAGGCCTATCGCAGCACGGGATTGCTGGAAATTCTGCTGGAGTCGATCCGCTCGATGCTGCCGAGCCGCGACGTGGAGGGGCGTTCGGTTGCGCTCGTCACGCTCGTCGCCGGTTTTATTGGCGCGTTCAACGGATTTGCTACTTATCCAGTGACGATTCCCGGCCTGGTCGACATCGGTTTTGACGGCGTACAGGCAACCACAAGTTATCTCGTCTATTTTTCATGGACGATTCCCTTCAACAGCCTTTTTATTGCGCCGAATATTTCCAACGCGGCGAGCCATGTTCCGGTCGTGGACATCGTGCGCGTGGGCGGCTTGCTTACGATTCCTTTGGTTCTGCTTTCCCTTCTAGGGTTCCTGAAAATTTTAGGTTTCCGTTTTTTTGCGTGGAAGACGCAGGCTCTTTTCTGGATTACGGGCCTCGCCAACATCATTGCCATTATTCTGTTTACGCAAATCTGGCCGGCTTACTATATTTTGATGATGATTGGCGGCGCGATCATTTCCCTTGCCGGTCTTTATGTTTACGGGCGCATTGCAAAGCACAGTGAAGCGGAACAATCGCAGAGCAACTCACAAGTGCCGCCAACCTACACAGGAATAGGTTTGTTCAAAGCGTATGCGCCGCTTCTTCTCGGTGTGGTGATTGTCATGCTTACGAGGGCACACAGTATTGCGGAGTGGCTCGACCACTTTCAATTTGGGCTTTCCGCGTGGGGATACAATCGCATCTCGATCAATATTTTTACGACGGCGGGCTTTTACATTTTTGTCACCGCGCTCGCCTGCTACCCTTTCCGGTCCAAAAATGCGAATGCGGCGAAAGATTTTGTGGTGGCGAGCAAGAGAAGCATCCGCAGTATTTCGACGCTGGCTGTGGGAAGCGCGGCAGTGTATTTGATGGTGGACTCGGGCCAGATCGCGCAGCTCGGAACAATTCTGGCGAGCGGCGGAAAATTTGTGTACTCGTCCTGCTACCCATTGGTGGCGTTCCTGGGCGGAATGGCGTTCGGGCAGGGGCTCCCTGGAGATTTTCTTTTTTCCCGGATGCAGGTTTCCATTGCGCCCACGTTGGGCATTCCGCTCATGGTGCTGGTCGGAATTATCCTGGTGGTGACCATGGGACCACCGAACGCTCTGAAGCCGACCCAGATTGCTTTCAGTGCTTCGCTGGCAAATGTGAAGGGGCGGGACGGCGAAATTTTTCGCATTTGCCTGCCCTGGGTGCTGTTGCAACTTGTGGTCACTGCAATTTTTTCCGTCATTCTTGTGTACTGGTGGAAGTGATGCAGAGCGATGAACGAATTTTGTAGCCCGCCTCTTCAGAGGCGGGGATTTAGACGCACCGATATCTCGATTGCGCGTGACATCTAAACCCTCGCCTCTGAAGAGGCGAGCTACAACTCCGTGGCCTTCGAGCGAATTTTGACAGGAGTCTTGCAATGAGCGGGAACGAACAACGATCCAACTTGCGACCCAGTCTCAATTTTCAAACGCATCTGGCGCAACTCGAAAAACTGGGCCTCCTTATTCGTGTAGATCGGCCGATTAACAAAGATACGGAATTGCACCCGCTCGTGCGCTGCCAGTTTCTTGGAGGAATTCCGGAAGAGGATCGCCGCGCATTTTTTTTTACAAATGTCGTCGACTCGCATGGGCGGCGCTATGACATTCCCGTGGTGGTTGGAGCGTTGGCCGCCTCGCCAAAAATTTATGCAGCTGGCATGGGTTGCGCGGTGGAAGAAATCGGCGCCGCCTGGGACCATGCGATCGCCAATCCCATTCCTCCCACGTTTGTAAATTCCGCGCCGTGTCAGGAAGTGATCCTGCGAGGCGATGATCTGCGAAAGGCCGATGGAGGTTTGGCTGGCTTGCCCGTGCCCATCTCGACTCCTGGATTTGACGCGGCGCCTTACCTGACTGCAACGCTGTGCATCACGCGCGATCCCGAGACCGGTATTCGCAACATGGGGACTTATCGCGGCGCGCTGAAAGCGACGGACCGGCTCGGCGTGCGCATGTCTTCGCGATTTGGCGGCGCAGGCGGCTACCTGCATTGGTTGAAATACAAGAAACGAAAAGAGCCGATGCCCTGCGCGATCGTTATCGGTTGCGCGCCTGTGGTGATTTACACCGGGCCGCAAAAATTTTCCGCGAGCGTGGACGAAATGACGATTGCGGGAGGAGCTGCGGGCGCGCCGATTCGCACCTCGAAATGCGTCACGGTCGATCTGGAAATTCCGGCGGACTCCGAGATCGTCATCGAAGGGTTAATTGAGACGGATTTGCTCGAGCCCGAGGGGCCATTTGGCGAAAGCAACGGCTACGTCGCGCTCGAAGATTACAACATGATCATGCAGGTCACGGCGATCACGCACCGGCGCTCGGCGGTCTTCGCTTCTATTCTCAGCCAGGTTACGCCCAGTGAATCGAGCGTCATCAAGAAAGTTGCGTACGAACCGGCATTCCTGGCGCATTTGCGCGATCACTTGTCGATCAAAGGGATTCGCCGCGTGGTGATGCACGAACCGCTGAGCAACGTGCGTCCGATTATTTTTCTGCAATTTGCGAATGACGCTCCGCGTACAGAAGTGTGGCGTGGCTTGCAGGGCGCTTCGGCCAAGCAGGCCGATTGCGGAAAAATTGTAATCGCCGTCAGCGAAGACATCGATCCGTCAAACACGGACGCGGTGCTGTGGTCGCTCGCCTACCGCGCGAATCTTTCCGAGGATGTGCACATCGAACCCTACCGATCGCGTGGCCATGCCCCCAAAACTGGCTCGCAAGTGCTGGACTCCACAATGCTGATTGACGCGACATTGAAAGGCACAATGCCGCCGCTCGCGCTGCCTGCGCGCGAGCATATGGAACGCGCGCAGGAAATCTGGAAAGAGTTGGGCCTCCCACCGCTCTCTGTTCGCCCTCCGTGGCACGGCTATTCACTGGGCGACTGGAATGATACGTGGGATCTTTTCGCGCGCAACGCCGTGGCCGGCAAGTGGGCAGAGAATGGAGCAAATACCGTGACGCGGCGACGCGCGGGGTTGACTCCCGAGACTCCTGTGCGGAACATAGAGGGCCGCGAAAAAACGTAATGACAACACACCCCCATCTGTCATTCCGAGCGAAGCGAGGAATCTCTCTTTCTTTTCACAAACATAACCACAGAGGGATTCCTCGCTTCGCTCGGAATGACAGAAAGTGCAAGATTTTTTCTGAATGCATATTCGTTTTCATGCATGGCATCCAGATGCTTTCAAACGTCGAATGGGACGAGCGAAAATTCATCGTCGCAGGCCTTGCGCTTCTCGTGGGACTTGGCGGACTGTTTATTTCGCCCGAAGCGCTACTGAGCATGCCGGTTATGGTTAGGCTTATCGTGCAGCAGCCGGTGATTTCCGGCGGACTGACGCTTGTAATCCTGCATTCGCTCCTTTGGGCAACACCGCAGGCAATCAAAAGTACGCGCTCTTAACTCACCCACAGCCTTCGGCGGCGACTTGCGACCATTTTGCAAGTCGATCATCTAATCGGTGACGATACAACAGGAGCCGGAAAAATGCAGATCGGCATCGATAGCTTCGCAGCCGCCATCTCTGATCCAGTTACAGGCCTCATTCTCAGCCCCGTGGACCGCATGCAGCACCTGCTGGAAGAGATTAAGCTCGCCGACCAGGTGGGCCTCGACGTTTTTGGCATCGGCGAACATCACAGGGCAGAGTTCCTGGACTCTGCTCCTGCCGTAATTTTATCCGCCGCGGCAGCGCAGACAAAGAACATCCGACTTACGAGCGCGGTTACCGTCCTCAGCGCCGCCGATCCCGTGCGCGTGTTCCAGGAATTTGCCACGCTGGACCTCATTTCGAATGGGCGTGCGGAAATTGTGGCGGGCCGCGGCTCGTTCATCGAGTCGTTTCCG
>DATAPT010000182.1:0-8413 GCA_036265065.1 Candidatus Acidiferrales bacterium
CAACGTTTCATACAAAATGAGATGCTTGCGGATCATGAAAAGTCGTGGCACGCTGGTTACACTCAAGGCATCCTATAAGCTGACCAATTAAATCGAAAGACGGCAGTCTGGGGAGGAATACTATGGCGATGGAAAAAACAATTACCCTAATGCCTGCGGAAGCTCCTGCGCCATTAAAGAAACATTCCCGCGCCCAAATGGCGCTGGCTTTTGGCATTGCCGCCGTTTCGGATGTTTTTTCGATCTGGCTTACTTTTGCCCCGCCGTTTCAATGGGCGCTGGACGTTGCCACGGCCTTCGCTCTTTTCCTGATCCTCGGCAAGCGCTGGGCGCTGCTGCCTGGCCTGGTTATGGAAGCCATTCCGGGCATGGGAGTTTTCCCTGTGTGGGTGCTGGTTGTTGTGTCGATCATCGTTTATGACGGAATCAAGAAACCTGCGCGATCCTAATTTAAATTGTACCGAGTGGCTTTAGTGACGCGAGCTTCAAACTGCGGGGTTAATCCATGCAAGGTCTAAATTCCGCAGGCTGAACAGGCTGCGGAAAAAAGGTCTTGTTCTGTCATTCTGAGCGAAGCGAAGAATCTTTCTTCGATTTAAGTATGGAAGAAGAAGAAACAAGGAGAGATTATTCGCTTCGCTCAGAATGACAGAGTATTTGGTTTTTCTGCAGCCTGTGAAGCCCGCGCCACTCAACACCTACAACCTTATTGCCCGCCAAGAATGAAACCAGTATGCTTTCTCAGGATTCATGGAGATTCATATGAATAAATTTTCGAATTCATTTTCGCGGCGAAATTTTCTTGCGGGCGCATCGTCCGTGGGCGCGTTTTATGCAGCCTCGCGATTCGCGCTGCCGCTGCCTGCGTTGGCCGCGCCGCTGATCGACGATCCGCGCATCGCTCCGCAGCCTGTTGCCGATAAGGGTTTTGCATCCGTCAGGAAAATTGGCAACGGCTTGTATGCGACGATTGCGGATCGGTCGAAGGGTTTGCAGGCGCGCTGCAATGGCGGATTTCTCGTTGGGCGCGACGCGGCCATCCTGCTGGAGGGATTTCAGACGACGCTGGGCTCCGCGTTTCAACTGGAGACTTTGCGCTCGGTGACGCAGATTCCGATTCGCGCGGCGATCAACACGCATTGGCATTTTGATCACACCCTCGGCAATTCCGTTTACGGCGGCGCGGGAATTCCCATCTGGGCGCACGCTGATGTTCCGGCGCGCATCGCTGCGTATTATCCGAAGTGGCAGGCGCAAGATTTAAATACGTACCTCGCGCCGTGGCAGAAGCGTGTGGCCGACGCCAAGACCGATGCGCAACGTGAACACGCCAAGAGCGACATCGAAGGTTTGACCGGGATGTTCGTGCCCGTGAGCCAAACCGTTCTGGCGCTGCCGAATCATTTGCTCGATCCCGCAAAAATGCCCATGGAAATCGATCTCGGCGGGCTTACGGTTGTCGTCGAGCACTACATCGGCCACACGGATACCGACCTGATTTTCCGCGTGCCCGATCAAAATGTTATTTACACGGGAGACTTGCTCACCGGCGGCCAATATCCGGTGAACATCAACGGCTACCCGTCCAAGTGGCGCGAAACGCTCGCGAAATTCGCAACTTTTGACAAGAACACTTTGTTCGTGCCGGGCCACGGTCCCGTCATGGGTCAGGAAGGCGTCGCCGAAATGCGCTCCTGCTTCGACGATCTCGCCGAGCAAGCCGACAAATCGTATAAGGCAGGCGTCCCTGTCGAAGATGCCTGCGAGCGTTACGTCATCCCCAAAAAATTCAAAAATTACCGCATGTTTTCCTGGGGCTTTACCATTGGCCGCACCTACGAGCAGTTCTACGCGGAATGGTCCGGCAAGCCGGTAAAGATTTTGAATTATTCGTAGACGTAATTGGTAGCACAGGCTTCAGAGTCTGTGTGAGAACCCGGTTTTGAATCATGTAGCGCCCGCCTTCAGGCGGGCATCTGCTTGATTCAAAAGTGCCCGCCTGAAGGCGGGCGCTACAAAAACACGTCAATTTCGAGTTCTCACACAGACTCTTCAGCCTGTGGATTTTCTGCTGATGTTATCTTCGCCAAAATCCACAGGCTGAAGCCTGTGCTAATTCACCCCCACTCCCCAACGCGATGTCTACAAAATGCGCGGGCGCTTCTTGCCGAAACTAGTTGCCTGTTCAAATACGTGCGCTAATTGCAGGACGCTGAAATCTTGTCTGGCGCGGCCCACGACTTGGATGCCGATGGGGAGGCCTTCCGCTGTGAAACCGGCGGGGACTGAGGCGGCGGGGTTGCCTGTGGCGGAGATGTACCAGCAGGACTTCATCCAGTCGATGTAGTTTGAAAACTTTACGCCGGCAATTTCTGTGGGATAGGGCGTGTTGACGTCGAAGGGCGGGAGCTGCGTGGTGGGCAGAATAAAATATTCGTATTTTTCGAGGAATGATTGAAAATTGCGCCAGAGTTGGGCGTGCGCGGTTTCGGCGCGCGCCACTTCCATTCCGCTTAGATGTAAACCTTCTTCGATCTCCCCTTTTAGCGTGTCTTTGAAAGCGTCCGGGTGGTCATGCAGGCGCTGGCCATACGTGTTTGCCGATGCGAGAGAGCGCGGAACGCGGAAGGCAATTTCGGCGAGAGCGAAATCCGGCTCGGCCTGCTCGACAATGCAGCCCAGGCGGCGGGATTCCGCAGCGAGCCTCCGGTGTCCGTGCCGCTGACAACCTGCGCAAATCCACAGGCGAGGGAAACCGCCGCGCCGCCGGACGAGCCGCCGCACGTTTTCGTCAAGTCGTAAGGATTACGTGTCGCGCCGAAAACATTGTTGAAAGTTTGCGAGCCGGCTCCGAATTCCGGGACGTTGGTCTTACCAATAATGACTGCTCCTGCGCGGCGCATGCGCTCGACGACGATATCGTCTTCCGCGGGAACGTAATCCTTATAGAGCGGCGACCCGAAAGTGGTGCGAATTCCGCGCGTTTCCAGCAAATCTTTGTGCGCTACCGGAAGGCCGTGCAGCGGTCCCAGTTTTTCGCCGCGCGCCTGCATCTCGTCGGCTTTTGCCGCGGCGTCGGCGGCCATGTCCGCGACGAGTGTTACGATCGCGTTTACTTTTGGATTTACGCGCTCGATTTGTTTCAGGTGGGCGGAGAGAGCTTCGCGCGCGGAAAGTTTTTTCTCGCGGATTTGGCGCGCCATTTCAATGGTGCTCATGAAACAGATGGAGGAGTCACTCGCCGCATGCGCCTCTGGAATTCCTTTTGCCAAAATGGTCGCTTCCGTGCCAAGCAAAATTTCTCGGCGCGTGGGTTGGTTGTCGCTCACGCGCGGAGTTTATCACGGGGCACTAGTAGGACAGGGTTCAGAGTCTGTCTGAGAACTGAAACAGCGGCTAAAGCCGGATTTATTTTGCAGGTCTTGCGTTATGGCTAAAGCCATGACCCACAACGATTCTACAGTTCTCGTTCAGACGCTTCAGCTTGTCTGTTTTTGAATTTCAAGTGTGCGCTAAGAATTCAAAAGAAGACAGGCTGAAGCCTGTCCTACTCGAGCTTTCTGCGCGCGAAGATATAGAGGGACGATGCCAGGAGGAGAAACATCACCACTCCCAGCCAATCGTTTGTGGCGATTGGGCCGATCCATTTTGTGCCGACGTTGAATTTATCGGGCGTGACCCATCCGCGAATTTCCATCAGCTTTATGATGATGGCCAGCAAGCCGACTACGCCGCCCGCGGCAATCAATCCGCTGGAATAGAGCGCGCCGGGACTGACTTCGCTTTCGGACTCGGCGGTCTTGGGCTTGTTGCGCTCGACAAGCCAGCGCACCGCGCCGCCCGCAAAAATGGCGGCAGTTGTAGCGATGGAAAGATAGGAACCTACCGCGAAGGAAAGCGAGCGTACGCCCAGCAACTCAATGGCGATCACCAGAAACACGCCGAGCATCACCAGCCTCCATGGAAGGCGCTGCGTGAGGATACCGTTGACGACCGTGGCCATGAGGCGCGCCTGGGGAGCGGGCGCGGCGTCACTGCCAATTCCCTGCACCCACTGAATTTCGATTTGGCTCGAGGCGGGATTGTAGAGATATTTTCCGTCTGGAATTTCCGTGGAGCCGAGCGCGTTTACCAAAACGTAAGTCTTGCCCGCGTGCTCGTAATTTTGCGTCTCCACCTGCACGCCTTCGGGAAGTTGAGCGAGGTTGATGGGAATTACGTTGGGCGTATATTTTTCGAGGCCCTTATTCATGCCTATAAGCGTGAGACCAATAAAAAACGAAGCGACCAGCACGCCGACAATTAATCCGAGCTGTTGCTTTACAGGCGTTGCGCCAACCAAGTAGCCAGTTTTTAAATCCTGCGAGGTCGCGCCCGCATTGGCCGCAGCAATGGCGACGACGCCGCCAATCGTAATCGCAAGAGCAGCGAACGCGCCGCCGGTCCAGCCCGCCACGAGGAACATCGCGCACGTGGCCATGAGTGTGGCAATCGTCATGCCGCTCACGGGATTTGACGACGTGCCGATCAGGCCGCAAATGCGGCAAGAAACTGTGACGAACAGAAAGCCGAAGACTATGACCAGCAGCGCCGCCATCAGATTTGAAAAGATTCCAGTGCTCGCTCCGGGAATCGGCTTAAACGTGAGCAGCGCCCACATCATCGCAACGATTACTGCCGAGCCGATGAGCACGAAACTGATCGGCAAATCGCGCTCCAGGCGATTCGGCTGCGCGGCGGTTCCGGCGCGTTGCGCGCGCACGTCTTTCAATCCAGCGGTAAGCGCGGTCCAGATTGTCGGCAATGTCCGCAGAAGCGTGATCAATCCGGCGGCGGCCACGGCGCCCGCGCCAATGGGACGAACGTAGCTGGACCACAATTGGTCGGGCGTCATTTGTGAAATGGGAATCGTGGAAGGATAGAGCGGGCCCGGAAGATTCTGGCCGAAAAATCGGATGGCGGGCATCAGTACGAGCCAGGAAAAAACGCCGCCCGCAAAAATTGTGCCGGCGGTTTTTGGTCCGATGATGTAGCCAACGCCAAGATATTCGGAAGTGATCGCGGCGCGAAACGATGCGCCCGGCAGCCACTTCGGGCGATACTCCGGCTGGCCTGTCCACATCTGCATCGAGTTCATGAGCCAGGTGTAAACGCCGCCGATTCCAAGCCCCCAGAACACGCTGCTGGCGAACGAACCGCCGCGCTCGCCTGCTACCAGCACATCGGCGCACGCAGTTCCCTCCGGAAAAAGAAGATTGCCATGTTCCTTCACGATCAGCTGGCGGCGCAGCGGAATCATGAATAGCACGCCGAGCCATCCGCCGATCAACGCCAGAAAAAACACGCGCCAGTATTCGGTGTTCAGAGAAAAGCCCATGAAAATTAATGCGGGCAAAGTGAAAATCACGCCTGCCGCAACGGATTCGCCCGCGGAACCGGTGGTCTGCACAATATTATTTTCAAGAATGGTGGATCTGCCAAACGCGCGAAGAATGGAAATGGAAAGCACGGAGATGGGAATGGAGGCGGATACAGTGAGTCCGGCGCGCAAGCCGACGTAAACAGAAACAGCTCCAAACAGCGCGCCGAAAATTGCGCCCAGAATTACCGCGCGCCAGCTGAATTCCGTCATCGCGCTCGACGCATCTACGTAGGGACGAAACTCCGCAGGCGGCGCAGTTGAACTCCAGGGTTTTTCCGCCAAACAACACCTCCGCGATCATGTTCGTCCGGCATTATGGCCTAATTTGTTTAGCGCACGGAGGAATTTTGATGCGGCGTTGCAGGGGATGTGGCATAGGCTTCAGCCTGTGCGGTTTTAGACCTTGAGGTCTAACCCCACACAGGCTGAAGCCTATGCCACTTAAACCTGGCGTGGACAGACGAAGTAAATGGAGGCGGCGGCATTCACGACGCGCAAGGATGTGCGCAGCTTTCTCGGGGCAAGTTGATCGGCAGCCTCGGCGATTTTCAGAACATTTTCGGAATCGATGAAGACGCGATAGAGATCCGCACGGCGCGAGTACGAATATTTTTCATACATAAGATTTTCTTCGGATGCGATGTCCATCAAGCGCTGCCAAAAACTTTGCCGGCGAAATATTCTGCGATTGCATGCCGCGTCTTTAACGAGGTCCAGCAGATGTCGCGGGTTCACGCCGGGACCATCGAACACGGCATTTGTGCAAAGGTCAGGCGTAAACGGGCGCGAAGGATCGGCATCCGGAAATTTGGCGAGGGCCGCGGCTAGTTCTGCTTGATCCGTGTCAAATCCAGTCCACGTATAACGGTAAAAGTGATAGACAACCGTGCCGGAGTGTAGGAGCTGTTGGACGCGCGTCAAATTTTTTCCCGCGACGCTGAGAATCATGTCCAGGAGTTCGTCCAGGCTGAATGTTTGCCGCACGAGTGGGCGCACGGTTACGTATCCGGCCTCTTCCTCCGTGTAGCGAACTGAAATTGTTTCGGGCAATGGCACGGAAGGAGGATACGCGGGGAATGGCTGAAAAGTCGATATCAGAAAACAAATACCGAGGAAAAAAGGTGACGATAGATCACAATTTCACGTGCCGGAAATAGCTGAAACTCTCATTGAGTTATGCCAAAACGGTTATGCCATCTTTGACAGGCGATCTTTCACGCGGTCGGACAAGGCCTTACCGTCCACGGTTTTGCCTTCCAGGCGGACCTTTGCGGCTTTGATCACCGCGCCCATGGATTTGGGCGAATTTGCTCCGGTTTCCACAATGGCGGCTTCGATTGCGGCGCTCATGTCGTCGTCAGAAGCTCCGGCAGGCAAGTAAACTTCGAGGATGGCGATTTCTTTCGTTTCTTTGTCCACCAAATCCTGGCGGCCACCCTTCGTGAATTGATCCACGGACTCGCGCCGCTGCTTCAACATCGTTTGCAATACCTGAAGCGCCTCGGCATCCTCCAGGGCGCGTACTTTTTCAATTTCCTTGTACTTGAGCGCGGACTTAACCATGCGCAAAACGCTCAGGCGCAGCTCGTCTTTGGACATCATCGCCGCGGTCAAATCTTTTTGAATGCGTTCCATCAATGCCATCGTGGTATGCGCGAATCAGTTTTCGCGTCTCTCCCAAATTTAAAAATTGAGTCACTTCGTGCGGAAATTTCTGCGCCGTAAAAGACAACTATAACATAGCGCTCTAGGAACAGATGAAAAGCTATGCTATCCTGAACCTTCCATTCGCGGCCATATTTGGTGGCCCGAGTGCGTATCGTCGGGGCGTAGCGCAGCCTGGCTAGCGCGCCTGGTTCGGGACCAGGAGGCCGGAGGTTCAAATCCTCTCGCCCCGACCATTTTTCTTCCGTGCTTGAGTTAGCTATTCCTCTGTTCATCAGTTTATTCAACGCTGTTCCCTCCATGGAAAGACAATTCTCACAAATTCCTGGTGAATTCTGAATGCCTTCTCATTGTTGATTACTCCTAATTCACTTGAATCGCAAGCACAGGGGTAACGCTTATAGCATCTTGATTGACAAAGTCGCGGGCAGTGGCTTGTGTGCGGATTAAGATTTGGGTACCCGGGCAACGTCGCCAATCAGGGTTGGAGACTACCGGGGGAACATTCGCGGATGCCATATTCGCGAGTTTGACGATTTCGGGGGAAAGTTGACGTCTATTCATTCTGCAAATCAAAATGGCAGAGCGGTTACGGATTTTGCGATAAATCCGCCAGGTCGAATTTTTGGAACGCCGGCGAACCGCGACAGAAACGCCTCCATGGAACTAGCGTGCGGACTTGCGGGAGAAGTTGTTCGCAATTTCGGCGAGGTTCGCCTCCGAGTTCTTGGAACCAGCATGGTCCCTTCTGTTTTGCCGGGTGACATGGTTTTGATTCAGCGCGCCGCGCTCCAAGAAATTTTGCCTGGCGAAATCGCCGTATTCCTGCGGGAAGGGCGACTTTTTGTGCATCGCGTGGTGGAACGAAAAAAAATGTTCGTTGCGGAAAGCGTTGACGAAGAACTGTGCCTCATAACTCGAGGCGACCGCCAACGGGATTGCGATTCCCCGGTCAATTCTTCTGAACTGCTTGGACGCGTGATTTGCATTGAACGCAATCAACGCGAAATAAAAGTTTCGCCAAATAAAATGATTCGATTGACGGCGCGCCTGTTGCAAACTTCGGACCGAGCGACATCGCTCTACCTGCGTCTGGCTACCTTTTCGCGAATAACTTTTCTCAGGAGGTCCAAGTGTCCAGTGTGAAGGCTGTCGCGCTAACTTCCAGCGTCGTGGTCGAGATCGGCGGCCTCCCCATCCGTTTGCGTTGCGACGATCCGGCATTTCTTATTCAGATTCATGAACGCTACGCCGGCTATGTGAGCTCCTCGCGCGATGCCAGCTTCGATTTTTATATTGAGCTTGCCCCGCCGGGAACCGAATCCG